>PMYA01000142.1:7152-7281 GCA_003170935.1 Methanobacteriota archaeon | reverse complement strand
GGCGGCTTGCAGAAGCCGGTGGAGGCTGGCTCGATTTGGATACTTATTGCTCATCGAAAAGTTATGAAGTCGCGCTGTTTGCAGTAGGCGGCGCCATCAGTGCAGTCGATGCCGTTATGGCAGATACGA
>PMYA01000142.1:0-7145 GCA_003170935.1 Methanobacteriota archaeon | reverse complement strand
TCGACTGGGACGTGCATCACGGCAATGGTACGCAAGCATCTTTTTATGATGATCGGCGCGTACTTTACGTTTCAACGCATCGACAGCCTTTTTATCCTGGAACAGGCGATTTTCACGAGGTTGGGTCAGGAGAAGGAAAGGGTTTCACCGTAAATTTGCCGCTGCCCCCGGGTGTCAACGATGATAGCCTTTTCTACGCGTATGATCAGCTTTTGGTTCCAATAATTAAACAATTCAAGCCTGAGCTTACGTTTATATCAGCCGGGCAGGACATACACTACAAGGATCCAATTGGGGGTATGCTTGTCACCTGTGACGGACTCATTGGATTGACCGAGCGGATAAAATCAGTGACTCCGCGAGGAAGGGTTATCGCCTGCTTAGAAGGTGGTTACGATCTTAAGGCACTTGCTGATTCTGTGCTCGCGATATCCGGTTCATTGTTTGATTTTTCCACAGGAATCGACGAAGACGAAATTGATAGGGGCATATCGGGGAACGTCATTGATCGAGTAGATACAGCGGCAAAAATTCAATCAAGCTATTGGCAAATGTGATTTTAATCGCAGTTGTTTAGCATCTTATCAAAATAGCGCGCTAAAAAAAACCTCGTTCCATCGCTGTCAAGGAGCTCTTCGTCTTTTAGTATCTGAAATCCCTTTTCCATAGCTTGCACGATTGCTTTGCTCGTCCGGAAATTCCTAAACTCTTTAGTCAAGTATTCCGGGAAGGTGAGATACTTACGGGGAAGCTCAACAACGTAGCGTCCATCTGCGACGAATGGTCCTGCAAGCACCAACGCGTTATTGAAGTATTTCTTCTTGAACTTCATCGAGTGACGCTTTTTGTCTATTGGCGGGCCTAAGTGTCTCTCCACTGAGGGGAGTTGCCAGACGAGCATCTCAAAAAGCAAGAGAGCTTCTCCTTCACTGTAAAAGATGTCGCCTCGAAGTGAGGAAAAGCCTTGCTGCAGCAGAGCTATCGAAATGCCTTTAAATGCACGCTCAAGCTGCGGGTACGCGATGTCATCAACTAGGTTTGGTAAGGTGAATCTTACTCCAAAAAGCGTCGTCTTTCGTTTTGTCGTAATTGCACGGAAGGCACGAGCGTCTAAAGGGGCGATTTTGGGGGGGAAAAAGCACTTTATACACGGGTGTTCGATAAAACTTCTTGCAGAATCAATAAATGTAGAGAAACTATCTAAAGAGACAGCAGCAGCTACGTTTCGCCTTGCATCCACTGGATCGATGACCGCCAGCGGACTATCGAAAGAGCTGCTAGTGTTCTCGCCGGTCAAAGTTATGTAGGTTCCCACTTTCCAATTTTGGACGCTAAACAACGAATCTACAAAGGAGCCGTACTTCAAGATGAGCAGCTCGCAAAGGTATCCAGAGAATCCTTTAACGCGAAGTTCTGCGCCATATATCCCCGCCCCTTTCAGAAATTGTTTCAGCAACCTGACATCATCTTGTCTTCCGCTTAGATGCTCGCTCACATATCGCTGATGAAACGGCGTTCTGTCGACTGCTGAAAGCAGCTGATTTGTATTCTCGATAATGTAATGAGGAACGACATCGATAGTGAAACCATCGTAACGAGCTTTAACGTAGGGATGCTCAGCATAGCATATATCGTAGCCCTGAACTGCAATCTCTTTACCTATCTCTAAGCCATAGCGTTCAAGATCGTCGCGTGGAGTAGTAATGTCAAATCCAATGAATATATCGATGTCCCGATCGCCTTCGCAATCGCCTGAGATCCACGTATCACGCGCCGCAGAACCAATTACTTCTACAGTTGCTTTTAAGCTCCTGGCGTTAATAACGCTTTTTATTGCTGAAATAACCTGTTGTGTGACTCTATGCAGACGGTCACGCTCATCGCGTGACGGTCTTATTCTTTTCAGCACCTCCATTTGTACTCGGGTGAGCTCATTCTTCATAATCGGAATTCCTCGAGCGTGTCATATATGGGCCCCGTTGGAGTCAAGGTGCTTTTTTTAAGCTGAAAAGAGGATACATTGAGTTGGCCGACAAATGACGTCGAGAGAGGGGTTATGGCGGCAGCTAGTAGCGTTAACTCCTCAGGAATAATCCGCTTAACTCTACCTAACGTAATATGTGGATCGAATTTTTTCTTGTCCGGTTCATGTCCTTTTAGCGCTTTAAGGATTAGTTCGTGTAACGTTTTTGTATCCTTAGAGTCTCTCATTCCTACGTGGATAACTCTTATTCTTTTCATGTTAGGAAAGACCCCAATACCGCAAAGTGTTAAGCGGAATGGACGAAACGAGATAGAGCGCAGCGCTTCAACAATGAGCGAAAGCTCTGAAGATGTTTTGTTCCCGAGGAAGCTAAGGGTTATATGAGCTATTCTTGGATCAACAGTCTTAACTGATGAAAATTGGTCTAGTTTCAGTTTGTCACGTTGTATCGCAAGGAGTCTTTTTCGAGTTTCACTATCGAAGTCAATTCCAATGAAGGCTCTAATACTGTGCGAGGGCATCATAAACACTTTAATGCTTGACCCTTATAATGATTCACTTAAGAGAGAAAAATGAGCGAATTAGCTATTAAATCTTCGTCGACTTCTGCCAAATTCATCGAGTTAAAACCGGCGGGATATCCGATGAAGAGTGATTTCGAACGCCCTGAGGTAAGCGAACCCAGAGTATTCGATTTTTACGCGAAAGAGCAATGGTTTGGCGCTTCTGTGCAGAAAGGGGACTACTTGTTCGATAGGAGGATGTATCCTGATTTTGCTTTTGAAATTATTAATGTTGAACCTAAACGTGCGACGATTGGTAAATCAACTGTAATCGTGGTGCAGGAGACTGAGAATAAAATACCTCAAATTACTGCTGGAGTAAGCCTTGAAGACATAGTCGGACAAAAAGATGCAAAGGAGAAATGTAGGCTTATCGAGCGATATTTGAAAAATCCCGAAAGCTTCGGGAGGGGGGCCCCTAAGAATATCCTGTTTTTTGGCCCGTCCGGGACTGGCAAAACAATGATGGCTAAGGCATTGTCGAGCATAACAGATGCACCAATACTCACTGTCAAGTCGACCCAGTTAATTGGCGACCACGTTGGAGAGGGATCTGCTAGAATACATCTTCTCTATTCTCGGGCAAAAGATCTGGCTCCGTGTATCCTATTCTTTGACGAGCTTGATGCGATCGGACTAGACCGAAGTTACCAGGAACTTCGGGGAGACGTCCTTGAAATCGTAAATGCGCTCCTTACAGAGATGGACGGGATTGAGGATCGATCAGGCATCTGCACGATTGGGGCCACAAACCGGCATAGTGCGCTGGATCATTCGGTGAGAAGTAGATTTGAAGAGGAGATAGAATTCTCTCTTCCTAACCGAGAAGAGCGGCTCCAGATATTAATGAACTATTCGTCAACCTTCCCTATAAAGCTGCATGAAACAGTAGATCTTGATAGAATAGCTGGTCGAACGCAGGGCTTTTCAGGCAGGGATCTTGTCGAAAAAGTGTTGAAGATCGCGCTCCATCAAGCTATTATTGATGAAACAGAGGTGAACATGGGCCATTTCGATTATGCTCTAAGCAAGATCAAAGTGGAGTCCCCCCCGAGTATACTATTTAACTGACAGAGGGTAATTAACGTAAGTGCGTTTCCTCTCTGAAGTTGGTGTTCCGTGCAACTTAATCTAGATAATTTCGATAAATCAATCGTAGTACCATTCTCGACTATTGACTGGCCTGGGAAAGCGTCAATGGTTGTGTTTTTACGTGGTTGTAACTTTAAGTGTACCTACTGTCAAAACTACAGAATTTGGGGTGCGTCCCAGCCAAACAATTCGAATGCGTTGCTACGCGAAATTAAACGCAATAAGGACTATATTAGCGCAATAGTTTTTTCGGGCGGCGAACCAACGCTCCATCTAAACTTACTTCAGTTTCTAGCTCAAACAGCGAAAAAAGAAGGACTTCTCGTAGGAATGGAGACTAACGGATCTTTCCCCGAAGTGCTGACGACGTTGATCGCTGATCAGCTGCTTGACGGGCTTTTTGTCGATATTAAGGCGCCTCTTTCTAATCCGCAAAAATATGCGCAAATCGTCGGAGCCGGCAAAGCTAATACTTGTATCATTAAAATTAAACGAACCGTTGACATCGGCCGCGAAGCGTTAGCTGCACATAAACTCCAGGAGTTCGAGTTAAGAACGACTCTATTTAAAGGGTTGTTTAGCCCGGATGAGGTAATAGAGATGGTCAATACTTTCAAGACCATTCCTTATGCTCTGCAGCAAGGCAGAACCGAAATGTTTGCGCAAACAGATCTGACCATGTTAACACGTGACGAGATAGCTAAACTAGCAGTGCAATGTCGCCGCCCACTAAGAATTCGAACACTTGAGAAAGGCGACGAAGGAATTGCTTAAGCGCTAATTCTCTCAAAGAGGAGAAGACTTGTTAGTCATTGGGTTTGTAGGATTCCCTGGATCGGGTAAATCTGAAGCAGCTGCTATTGCTCAAACTAAAGGATTTGTTTCAGTGGCTATGGGTGATGCAGTACGATCTCACATGCATAAGTCACGTGTTTCGCTGAGTGAAAAGAACGTCGGAACAATCGCCAATAAATTGCGCGCAGATCACGGTATGGATGTGATAGCTAAGATGTGCATTCCGGTCGTGCGCGGTCTCACAGTTCAAAAAGTTGTTATAGATGGTATTAGGGGAATAGCCGAGGTAAACGCTTTTAAAGAAGAGTTCAAGGGTGATTTCAAACTAATTTCTATAACCGCAGGCCCTATGGTTAGATTTGAAAGGGTTAAAGGCAGAAGTCGCCCTGACGATGCGCTAAATCTTGAACGTTTTGAAGAAAAAGATGAACGTGAGTTAGCTTGGGGTCTTGAAGAGGCGCTAGAAGCTGCAGAATATTCTATTCAAAACGAGGGGACTCTTGAAGAACTGAACTCTAACGTATCTCGTTTACTTGAACAACTCGTTCAAGAGCCATCGAAGAACATTATTACGATAAGCCTAAGGACGCCGATTTACGAAACAGAGAGTCAAGAAAAAGTTGAACACGCCATTCTAAACATATTTCCTGACGCCGTTTTGGAGCGCGTAGACGATTTCATAAAGGGAACGAGCAGTACCCTTGAAACATTTAGCATTCTTCTTCGTACGCAGCAAATTCGGGCGACCGCGAAAACTGAGCTTATGAAGGGCCTCGCGTTTGATTCTTTTGAATTCTATTTGAATAAACAAGTTGCAATGGTGGGGAAAGTGAACTTTTCGCAGGATCCGTTAGGGCCTATTTTGGTTCGTGTCACGACGCCTTTACCCGAAAAGCTCATTGACACGATTACAACGAGAGCTTGAAATGAATGTATACTTTTCCTCCGCTTTAATCGACGTTACGCAGCTTGAGGAGCTTGCGAATGTTGGATTTCAGGGCTGGGAAGTAATAGCGGAAGGCCCTCAGAAATTGGATCAAGACTTAATATCATTAATTGAGTATGCAGAGTCCTCATTTGGCCTTGGGATTAGCGTTCACACGCCATTTTCCGATTTAAATATTGCCAGCCTCAACGTACCGATTTGGCAGGAAACCCTCCGGCAGATAGAGGCTGCTATAGAAGGGTTAGCTGATCACGCACGTATTTTCGTAATCCATCCTGGTTACGTCTCTCCATTAGCTGCGTTCTGCACAGAGAAGGCGTTAGTTAAAAATAAGCAGGCACTAACGAGGTTGGTGCAGCGTGCAAAAGAGTATCAAGTAACAGTGACCGTTGAAAATATGGTCAACGTAGACTTTTTGCTCGGTCGTTCCTCATGAAATTGAAGTGATGAGTCCAGATGATCTGGGGTTTACCTTTGATGTTGGCCACGCTAATACAACCAATGCAATAGACCCATTCTCGAAAATGAAAATTGACCACGTTCATCTTCATGACAACAATGGTCAAACAGATGAACATTTACCGCTCGGTCTCGGGAACATTAATTGGGAACGAACTATGCAAGCCTTTCGGCACTACAAAGGCATTTTCGTTTTAGAATTAAAAACACTCGATGAGGGCCTCCAAAGCTTGTCTTACTTGAAGCGCATCACGCTTTAGAAATTCGATCAGCACGTTCAGCCCTCGTGTGTTCTATTCAGTCTTTGTAAAGAATCTCCAATTCAAGAAGATCTTCTGCTACAAATGTGTTGGGAAATATAAGACGCGCCTCCTCCAACAACTGCGAAGTATTTGCGTACCGAGAGCTTATGTGAGTTAGCACGAGACTAAGCACTTGAGCTTCTTGTGCTATTTGAGCAGCCTCTGATGCTGTCGAATGGCCGACAGTCTTCGCATATTCTTTAAGATCCGCCGCGAGCGTCGCTTCGTGAATTAGCAGGTCCGCGTTTTTAGCAGCTTGAACTACGCGATCTGATGGGCGTGTATCTCCCACATAAACGATTTTTCGACCAGGACGTTCTGGTCCAATTATTTGTTCTGGGGATATTACTCGACCACCCGCTGATACAGATTCTCCGTTTTGCAGGGTTTTATATAACGGTCCAGGTTTAAGTCCTAGTTGTTCGGCCCTTTCTCGGTTAAATTTACCGGGCCGTTCTCGTTCTTTAAAGATATAACCGAATGAGGTTGTTCCATGGTCAACAGCGAAGACTTCTACAAAAAAAGAGCCAAGATCTATCAGGTCACCGGGCGAGACTTCAATAAAATCGACTTCGAACTGCGGGTTGATTAAGGAAAATAAGTTTGGGATTCCAGTCCATCGAGGCCCATAAATGGCTAGTTGATTACCCCTATTTTGGAAAGACATCGTATGAATCAAACCAGGCAAACCAAGGAAATGGTCTGCGTGCCAGTGAGTGATAAAAACAGAAGATAAGTTAAACCCCGTCCGACACCGCATCATTTGGCGCTGGGTGCCTTCACCACAGTCGAAGAGGACACTTTCCCCGTCTCGCTTAATTAGGATAGCAGGAAGACTCCGAGCAACTGTTGGCATTGACCCGCTAGTTCCGAGAAAGAGGACCTTAAGCATAAATTACAGAGCTACTTTTTTTATGAGGAACTTTTGTAATCGGAGATGTATGTTATTTGGAGGCTATACTTTGTTAGCGTTTAAAGGGATTGGCTTATTTGCTATGAAATTG
>PMYA01000063.1 GCA_003170935.1 Methanobacteriota archaeon | reverse complement strand
TTACTAGTCTTACTAATCCTACTTATCATATATAGTTATTCCAGTCGCAGAGAGGCTCTCTGCATGGCGGGATGCCGTCATCTTATAAACAGGCCATTAAGCGCACGCTCTCAAAAATACGCATATAAGTGATGACGGGCGTACACAGGTAAGAATGACTCCTTACGTAGATTTAGGCGAACTATCAGGACTTTCGCAAAAAGAGGCGGAGAGGCGACTCGAGGAGGAAGGCTACAACGAGCTTCCGTCCGAAAAGCCACGCGGTATCCTAGCGATTGTGCTGGGGGTCATTCGCGAGCCGATGTTTCTGCTCCTTCTAGGTGGGGGCGGCGTCTATTTGCTGGTCGGCGACCGTCAAGAAGCGCTCATTTTGTTAAGCTTCGTCTTCGTGATAATGGGGATCACCTTATATCAGGAGCGGCGGACAGAACGCACATTAGAAGCGCTTCGCGATCTCTCAAGCCCGCGCGCCCTCGTAATTCGCGAGGGCGAGGCACGGCGGATTGCCGGTCGCGAAGTTGTGCGCGGAGATATCGTCGTTCTTTACGAAGGCGATCGCGTCCCAGCAGACGGCATCCTGCTTTCAAGTATCAATCTGTCGATCGACGAGTCGCTGTTGACCGGTGAATCGGTGCCGGTGCGAAAAAAGGCGGGCGGCGAAGGGTCGGAAATGGAGCGTGCTGGCGGTGAAGGAACGCCGTTTGTGTACTCAAGCACACTCGTCGTTCGTGGAAACGGCGTAGCAGAGATGCGCGCCATAGGGGCTGAGACTGAGATAGGAAAGATTGGCACGGCCATTCGCTCGCTTGATAGCGAAAAGACGGGATTACAAGTTCAAACCGAACGACTTGTTCGCAGTATTGCACTCGTTGGGCTCTTGTTATTCCTCATTGTCGTGTTTACTTACGGAGCTACGCGAGGTAACTGGCTTGACGGGCTTCTCGCTGGCATTGCGTTAGCAATGGCAATGCTCCCAGAGGAATTCCCCGTGGTGCTTACGGTGTTTCTGGTGCTCGGGGCGTGGCGTATTTCTCAGCAGCAGGTGCTCACCCGCAATGCGCCCGCGGTCGAGACTCTAGGTGCGGCTACTGTCCTTTGCACCGATAAGACGGGCACCCTCACGCTCAATCGCATGACGGTGAAAACCCTTTTTGCGAACGGTCAGCTTTACGACGTCGACTTTGATTTGGGGCAGGTACTCCCTGAATCGTTCCACCAGATCGTCGAGTTCAGTATTTTAGCGAGTCAGATAGACCCGTTCGATCCGATGGAAAAGGCGTTTAAGGTGTTAGGTGAGCATGTCTTAGCTGCGACTGAGCACCTCCACGCCGATTGGATGCTTGAACGAGAGTACCCTCTTTCTGAGCGCTTGCTGGCACTATCACGAGTATGGCAATCTCCTAGCGGGGGGGACTACATCATCGCTGCGAAGGGCGCACCCGAAGCGATAGCTGATCTGTGCCATTTTTCTGATGCGCAAGAGCGCGACCTTGCGCGGCACATTTCTGCGCTCGCGAATGAAGGACTACGCGTTTTGGCCGTGGCGGAGGCCCAATTCCGGCCGGAAAAGCTCCCACTAGAACAGCACGACTTTGCATTTGAATTCCTAGGATTGATCGGTCTCATTGACCCCGTGCGGCCCACGGTCCGGCAAGCAGTTCAGGAGTGCTACGATGCAGGAATACGGGTAATCATGATAACTGGTGACTATCCTGGGACCGCGCGCAGCGTCGCAGAATATATCGGACTCGCTCCGCGCGATGAGATTATTACAGGGCCAGAACTCGAAAAAATCGATGATCGCTCTCTTCAGGAGCGGATCAAAACTGCGTGTATCTTCGCTCGAACTGTTCCTGAGCAGAAGCTTCGCTTAGTGAAAGCGCTGAAGGCCAACGGTGAAGTCGTTGCCATGACGGGTGATGGCGTGAATGACGCTCCTGCAATGAAAGCAGCAGACATAGGCGTGGCCATGGGAAAAAGAGGCACCGACGTCGCCCGTGAGGCGTCGTCACTGGTGTTACTAGACGATGACTTCTCATCTATCGTGCACGCAGTAAGGCTCGGGCGGCGGATTTATGACAATATTAAGAAGGCGATGGGGTACATCCTTGCGATTCACGTCCCTATAGCAGGTATGACACTCCTTCCAGTGCTCCTTCATTGGCCTCTCATTCTCTTGCCGATCCATATCGCATTTCTTGAACTTATTATTGATCCCGTTTCATCGATCGTTTTTGAAGCTGAGCCTGCAGATCCAAACGTAATGCGTCGCGCTCCGCGAAATCCGCGTGAACCTCTTTTCACGCGACAGCAACTGAGCATGAGTCTATTCCAAGGTTTAGTCATCTTGTCGATCGTCATGCTCGTATATACTGGAGCAACTGCCCTTGGTCAAAATGAAAACCAGGCTCGCACGATGGCATTTACTACGCTGGTTATCGCCAATTTGTGCCTTGTATTAAGTAACCGATCATGGACAGATACCGTCGCTGCCTCTATAAGAAGATCAAACCGAGCGCTTTGGTATGTTTTCGGAGGGGCTATTGTTATTCTAGCAGGAGCGCTCTATGTGCCAGCTCTGCAAGGGATATTTTTATTCACTTCACTATCGACGGCAGCGATAATTGCCAGCGTCGTCGCAGGTTTAAGTAGTCTGCCCGTTTTGGACGCGTCAAAACTGATTTTAACGCGCTATGAGAAATTGTAGAAGCTATAACAAACATGGCCTAGACATGCGCTCTTTCGAACGATATCTCCTATTTTGGTATAATTAGTGGGACTTTAAAGTTGAGGAACTGCGAAATGGTTGGTGAGTGACCTACGAAGACCGCATGTGTGATACAATCCGCTTTCGGTGATAAATAAGATAGGCAATTAGCGCTATGATGCCTAAAACGACCGCAATATCAAGATATTTGAATAGCCCTTCAATATCCACCCAGTGCGGGCCTAGCAGGACCCCAATATAGGCGAGCGCAAAACACCACGGAAGCGATCCTAAAACCGTGTAAAGCGAAAACTTCCTTACGTCCATGTGGACGATACCGGCGGGGAACGAGATGAAGGTGCGGATGACAGGAAGTAGCCTGCTTATAAAAACAGCTTTATCCCCGTACTTTTCAAACCATTCGTCTGCCCGGTCGAGTTCACTTTTGCGAATGAGCACGTATTTGCCGTAACGTTCGAGTAGGGGTCTGCCGCCCCACAGGCCGATGCAGTAGGCGATCAACGACCCAGCGAGGCAGCCGAGTGTGCCTGCGATGGTGATACCAATAAGCGTTAGACCCCCTTCCCATACGACGTACCCGGCGAAGGGCATAATAACTTCACTTGGAATCGGCAGACCAACGCTCTCCAAGGTCATGCCAACAAAGACGCCTGCATATCCGAGCTGCTCGATAACTGAGATTATAAAATCGCTGAGCGTCTGAGTAATATTGAAGCTTAGAGCTAGGATAAGCTGCGTTAGCAACATGCACCATTCCTCATACCGGGGCCAGATAAATAGATATCGCCATGCAGTCGAAATCGGACAAAATCAAGCTAGTTGCGCCTCTTAACTAAGGCGTAACCCACCTGAAGTAGCTGTGTGATGAATACGAGAGGCAGTTTGACGACACCCTGCCAAGTCGTCGGTGGAGGCGGCGTGTTTGCGATGCGCGTCACTTCTCCGTCGATGCGTTTCGCAGCGCGAGTGACAATAATGCTTATTGTGATACCGACGAGCGCCCCACCTATAAGGTCGGTAACGTAGTGAAACCCAAGATAGACCCTACTAAATGCCACTAGTAAAGCCCACGAGAACATTACAACGCTGAACTTCCGGTGGTAAGACGACAGCGTCGTGGCGAACGCAAATGCATTTGTGGTGTGACCACTGGGAAACGCGGGCTGAGCTTCTGGGGGTACACCCAAATCGTCCGGCCGCGGACGTGCGATGGCATACTTCAGTCCGAACGCGACCACATTCGCTATTATGAAGACGAGCGCGAAGACGAGCGCTTCTTTGCGGGCACCGGCGAGATAGAGCGCGATCGTGATAACCACCATGAAGGTGAGGCTGCCTGTGAACGTGACCCACCAAAACAGCGTGTTAAGAAAGCCGCCATCATTGAGTGCTCGAACGAAATGTGTGGCGTTGTAGTCGAAACCACCGAGATACGCAGCCGCTACTGGCGAGTGAACAAGTGACAAAAAGAGGAGCATTATTGCCAAATGCGTAACGTGCGCTATATAGTTTATGTCAGTGCTCTATAAGATCGTTCACCCGCCTCTTTCAGTGCGGCATTCGATCAAAGGAACGGGCAACTGAGCTGCAATAGCCCGGCTGAGCTGTGCTCTGCAACGTTGTAAAGCAGGAGCGAACCAAAAGGACAACGGGCTTAATAGGGTGCGAAAAGACAGATCGACCATCTGCAGCGTAAGGTCGAGACACTAAAAACGATGAACGTATCGACGGAACTCTATAAGTGTAGGTCTCCTCGGCGGCATGCGCCGGCACTACCTTGATCGGGCTGTAAAAAGCCGGCGATGAAATCGCAGCGCATTGAGGTTTTTGTGATCGCTAGAACTTTTAGAGCCGCTCTAAAATCTTAGGCCAATCCTTCCCCTTAGTAAGAAAGCTCTCGTCGACGTTCGCTTCCATCTCGAGGAACCGCTTGAAGGGCACGCTAAAGGAAAGTTCATTTTTGTCGAGGTACTTGCGTGCGGTGATATCGGTTAGGCCAATCACGGCCTTTGGCATTTCGGCCCGACTCTGATGAAGCACTTGCATGACTAGACTTCCGCATCCAGACCCAAACAGGGTCGAGACATTATCGTTGGTCGGTCGGTCGAAATTAGCCAGAGTCGCGAGCGCGGATAGTTGGTCGGCGTTCACGACGAAGACGACAATAGCAGTTTCGTCAATCTCATTATCAGTGACTTTATCAAGCGGTTTCATCACCACGTAGCGCGTAGGAAGGGTGATATCGGGCAGGTTCTTTATAAATTGTCGCACTAATTCAGGGGTTTTCTTTCGATATTCGCCCTCAAATTTCCCTTCCTTTCCTGTTGAGAGGAAGTAGTCGATATAGCCTAGCTGGTAGGGCCTAAAGCAGAGCCCCACCTGCCCGCCCGGGCAGAGGACTGTTTTTTTTTCAAGCACTGCGGTGTGCCCGGTCATGGCGGCGACAAACAACGGAATGATGCAGCGGTTCTTTTGTCCGTTATCTTCCGTAAACTCCAACGCATTTTCCGGTTTGTGATCGGTGAGCAAAATGGCGACCGGTCCTCGACGTAACTTGATAGCGTGAGCGATTTTACTGTGCATACACTCTCTCCTAAATTATTGACGGTTTTGCTCTCTAGAGGGATATGCTTTTTCACGCGAAATTGCTGGTAGGTAAAACTAGACGCTGATGAGTTGTTCTTCGAGAACGTAGGTTTCAGGACTTCCTCAGTCCTGCAATCGCGAGCCCGTCACTCCTTCGAGATGGAGGAGAGCCACGCGCGGATGCCGTTGCGGTGGCCCCGGGCTTCCTTCTGCGCCGACTTGATATAATTAATACGCCACGGACGCTCAAATGAACGCCTTATTTCGGCCTGCGTAACTCGACGCGGACCATATGTCCCGGGCTCCAAATCGCTGAAACAAAGCATGAAATAAGTCCCCCCAGGGGAGAGCACGGCCGCAAGATTCGTGATAAGAAGGGGGCGGTCTGTGTCGCTCAACACGTGGAACAATCCCGAGTCTATGATAGTGTCAAATGCTTTCCCGAGATTATGCAGATCTAATGCGTCCCATATGAGAAAGTTGATGTTTAACTTGTGCCGCTCCGCTTTGCTCCGCGCGTTCTTGATCGCGATGGGGCTAAAATCTATTCCCCACACGGCATGTCCTTGACTCGCAAGAAATAGTGCGTTCTCCCCAGTCCCGCATCCGACATCAAGTACGGAGCCAACGATTTCCCCTACTTCTTCCAGCTGAACGAACTCTTTTTGAGGGCGGCCGATGTCCCATGGTGGCGTACTCTTATAAAACGAATCGAAATCAACCACGTAAACCTGGTCTTTCACAGACACGATAAAGGTATGTTTGATGCAAATCTGAAACGTTAATTATGGTATGACGCCTATCCATCATGTAATGGAGGTGCAAAGATGAAAATACTTGGAATAAATAGCAGTCCCCGTGGCAAGAACAGTCGGACACTTAAACTAGTAAATGCCGTCCTCGACGGTGCGAAGGAGCGCGGGGCAGAAACCGAACTTGTTGATATCGGTGCATTGGACATACAATATTGTATAGGATGTCAAGTTTGTTACGCTGAAGGCGAGTGCATTCAAGAGGATGACCTCAGTGAATTGTGGGCAAAAATGATGCGCGCCGACGGGATCGTTCTTGGCTCACCGGTGTACATTAATGGCGTCACCGCACAACTCAAGACGGTGATCGACCGCCTTGCGGACGCAATCCACTGCCAGATGCTCGTGGGAAAATATGGTTGCGCTGTGACCACGGCAGGGGGTTCGGGCATCAGCGAAGTGCTTCGTTATATGAATTATTTCCTGAACGAGTTGGGCGTAGTGACGGTGGGCGAGGTTGGCGCTGCCGTTAGCAGCAATCCTGCAGCGCTTGATACAGCGATTACCGAAGCGCGCAATCTTGGGCAGACTCTTTGGGATGCGATAGAGAGAAAGCGTCACTACGGTGATCAGGAAAGCTCAATTGCCGAGAGAGGTGCGTTTTTCAGGGAACTAGTGAAAGCAAATAAAGCGGATTGGAGCCATCAATACGACTATTGGATGGAAAAAGGTTGGATGTGACTGCTCAGTCCCACTTGGGTAATGCTCGCGGCCGAAACTGGCGCGTTCATGACCTTGATTTCCAGAAAAAGTTTAAATTCTTAGCGGAGAAATACGAAATTCCAAAAAAAGGTTGACCATGACGAAAAAAGCGGAATTGTACTCGAGGAGAAGGGAGATGTACCAGCTGTACATCGCTAAGCTAAACATGTCTGACATCCTCGAGAAACTTTCTGGGAAGTATCGTGTGTCCAAACGGGCTCTGTACGTAGACTGGCAGAAGCGCACCGAATGGGTATACGACGTCTTTGACCTTGAGCCAGCTCACTCCACGTAACCATTCAGACATCGCCGTAGCGTGGTGTGCGGTCTGTTAACAATTACTTTAGTTACCTAATGCCGTTCACGAGGCTTTAATCGCAGTTTATTGCGACTGCTGTTACGCCTCGAAAGGGCTTTTCAAGTTTTTTGGTCGTCTTGCTGGTTGCTTATTTTAATTTTCCGGCCTCTAGTCTTGCCGAAGAATAAGTGGGAGTAGTTCGTGACCGATATTACACGACTGTCGCACGAAGCTTTCACTCTGCAAAAGCGGTTGCACTTCAGTAGACGTAAGTGGGATTGATAAATCTGCGCTTGAAATTTAGGGAATCGAGCTAAGGCGCGCTACGCTATTCCGTTGCGTCAATGGGAGAACAGTTATTATTAGCTACAGGAGATTGGTATGTGATAATTTGTCAGGACTTAACGTTATGAGATGGCAACGAATTCTACCTATTTTGTGCGTTCTGCTACTCTTCTCGCTTGCTACGGCGGGATGTACCGTCAGCTTGAACCCGCCCAATGTGCAAGTGAACCCCTCCCAGTCGCCGTTGGGAATTAACTCCACCGGAACGAGCAACGGCACTGCGCATATGCTCGCTGTGGAGCAAGCTGACAACAATAGTAGCTATACGGGCGCCGTGTCTGATGTAATTGTCTACGCGCAACCTGGGACCGGTCACATCTTCGTAGAAACGGCACCGCTGACAGGTGTTGATTTTCAGGCGACAGCGCGAGATGTCATAAAAGTTGCAGCACAAATAGCTCGGATTAATTCAAATCAACGAGATTTCGAATTCGTGTTGCATGTGCCTAAAGGGGTAGATGCAGTCGATGGGCCGAGCGCTGGTCTTCCTATGACCATAGCAGCATATTCGGCCCTAACGAAGAAGGAAACCAATTCCTCTGTATACGCGACGGGAGCAATTGATAGCAACGGAACGGTAAGCAGTGTTAGCGGTGTATATCCAAAAGCACAGGCAGCAGCAAAAGCCGGGGCTCGCGTAATCATTGTTCCCAGCGGTGAGACTGTAGTAAGCATTGCTTCTCCACTCGCCACAAACGTTGTTGGGGGCGTTAACTTACAAGCTCAGCTACAAAAAGAGGGCTATAACGTTACAGTCGTTGGCGTTAAGAGAATAGAAGATGCATTGCCTTATTATTTCAGTTGAAGCAGTTCAAGAACCACTCCTAAATTGTTTAGATGTGCCATGAATAAATTCTCTAAAAGCGATTAGGTTAAGAGCGACATCGCGTGGTTAAAAAAAGTAGTTTATTGTCCGAAAAAAAGGAAGAGGGGGAGGATGAGACCCATACACAAAAGATGCCCAGCGTCAAACCTGAGACTTTTCGAAACGAAAGGCGAGTTTTTTTGCACGTTTACTGAGGGTAAAGATGACGGAAGCTAGACTGGGAGTGGCTTGCGTTACTCAGCATTTTGTTCATTGTAGGGATTAAAGCCCACTTCCCAGTGCGTATGCTAGCGCGAGTAAGGATAGGCGTCAAACTCTATTCTTTTGTTGGCCACTATATACTGCATTTAGTCAAAAATTTGCTGAACTGAGTGATTTGCCAACTTTTCTACTTAGGGTTTGTCAGATCTTGTGGCAATTCCTGTTAAAAGAGGTATACGTTATGTCATGGCGATTTGTGGACTCGAATTTTCAAGTCTGCTTCGACGTCAGCGGTGCTTCCAGCGACTTCTCAAGCAAGTGACTTTTGTGCGCAAAGTCGCGGCGAACACTCGCCACTGAGCGCGCAAGTCCAGTGCTAGCAGTGCAACTGCAATTACCACGGGCTTGCCTATGAAATGCTAGTCGGAGATTAGCTCCTGTTAGCTAAACGGCTGATGAGGGCCACACTCGCAAATCGGAAATTCTTTTTTGGAGCCGCTTAGTTAGAGGTGAAGGCCCTCAGCTACACGGGCGCCAAGTTCGCGATCTGCGTTAGTGAAATTATCTACCATGCGTTCTTGTATCGACTTGTCGGCATTCGCTATTGAGTCTACAATGTTGTCGATCAGGCGGTCTTGGTCGATTGAGTCGAGTGACCGGAACTTAGCACCCGCCTGAGCAAAGTTATTTGTGAGGCTAATCTTTCGTCTTGTGATTTCCCCGTCGACTCGATAGAGAGACGTTGGGCCCGAAGGCGCTTCGTTTGGCATACCTCCGTCCAAGCTGTTAGGTTCGAAGTTGACCACTCCTCTGAACGACCCCGACTGCATAAAGCCGTCACGTTGGTTGTTGTTAACCGGCACGTGTGGTCGGTTGATAGCGAGCTGCAAGTAGTTAGGCCCCAGCCGATGTCGCTGCGTATCTGCATAAGAGAAGATGCGGCCTTGTAGGAGCTTGTCGGCGGACGGTTCGATACCCGGAACAAAGGCACCTGGAGAGAACGCGGCCTGCTCCGTTTCAGTGAAGTAGTTCTCGGGGTTGCGCTTGAGCACCATCTTGCCGACCGGCATTAGCGGGAACTTGTCCTCAGGCCACGTCTTGGTAGCGTCGAGGGGATCGAAATCCTGTTCGAGCTCTTTCGCGATATCCATCAGCTGAACGTTGAGTTCATACTCAACTTCCCCGCCGCTAGCGATCGCATCCCAAAGATCTCGGGTGAGGTAGTCCGGGTCGGTTCCCGCCAATTTGGTAGCTTCATTACGGTCGAAGGAATGGACGCCCAGCTTCGGTTTCCAGTGGTACTTAACGTAGCGAGCTTCCCCCGCCATGTTTACCCACTTGTAGGTGTTGACGCCAAATCCTTCCATCATCCGGTAGCTCTTAGGGGTCCCCCGGTCGGAGAACAACCAGACGATCATGTGGGTCGATTCAGGCGTCAAGGAGATAAAATCCCAAAAACGGCTGTTTGCTGAGGAGCTCGTCGGAATGTTGGAATCTGGTGAGGGCTTGAAGGAGTGCACCATATCTGGAAACTTTAGAGCATCGCGAATGAAGAAGACGGGCAGGTTGTTTCCTACGAGGTCGTAGTTTCCTTCTTCAGTGTAGAACTTGACCGCAAAGCCTCGCGGGTCGCGTGCCGTATCGGCGGAGCCCCGAGCGCCGACGACCGTTGAAAAACGAACAAAGACAGGCGTTTGCTTTTCTGGCTCTTGGAGGAACTTCGCACAGGTATACGGGGCCATGCTTTTGTACACTTGGAAGTAGCCATGAGCGCCGGCACCCTTCGCGTGCACGACACGCTCCGGGATGCGCTCGCGGTCGAAATGCGCGAGTTTTTCAATCAGATGCACGTCCTGAAGCAGGACTGGTCCACGCTCACCGACGGTTAGTGAACTCTGGTTATCGGTGACCGGAACACCTTGATTTGTGGTGAGGTGTTCGTCATTCATAAGACTAGGTGTGATTTGAAGGCCTAAAAACCTTTGCAGGAGTGGCACACCGCCCACCTCACCAGGGCGGTTGTGTGGGGCGATTGCGCTTTTTAGTCGTGTGCGGGGGTGGCGTCCTAGGCGGACTGCCGTGGTGTGCTTCTTGTCAGTCTATCTCGGTCGGCCGTGAGCGACCATTCGCTTGACAGAATATGTTTATCGCATTATCCCGCGGAGCAGGGAATACACACCTTTTCTCCGTTTTCCAGTCGCACTCTATGTTCTGAAACGAGCTCTCCGCACTTCTGACACGTGACTGACCGAAATATCTGTGCCTTCTTCGGAACATCGGCGATATCGATGTGCGTGACGGTAAACAAATCCTCCTCAGACATATTCATGAGTTTTTCGGCGATTATGTCTGCACGTTTCCTGAAGTCTTGCTGCTCAACCGAAGTGGCAGATCCAGAAGTCACCTTTCTGCGAAGCCGACTCCACGTTGGATCCATATGCTCCAGATTAACTGAACTATTCAAAGAGATTCGCAGCGCGTCTCTGGTCTCCCTGTTAATGAACGTATAGACGTGCTTTCCATAGTCTTTAAAAATAAGATTGCCTTTCCCGAACGTGCAACCTGTTACAACCTGTATAGCGTCGACGCTGCAGCTGTCATTTTCGACGATAGCTATCAGCGCCTCATCGACTGACCTTTTAGACGAAAATTCTCGCACTGCTATCTGTGCGGCACGATATCCGATAATTGTTCCAGGGCAAATNNGAATGTCGTCGTTTAATCACCAATTATCCTTAATAAACCTGTTCCAGATACCCTCTCAGGCGGCGTTTAGAGGGCAAGCGCTTTAGCAACAGTGGCCTATCAAACACTTTCAAGCCTAAACAGCGCGATAACGGATCAAAGTGATTAAAGATGGTAGCGAGTAAAATAAGCCAAGCCATCGCTGGCACCTAGGAGGTTTACAAACTGAGTGAAGACCAGGTGATTGTCGAAGAAGAGGTGACGCTCAAGCGCGACCTAGGTGCCTTCGGCTCATTTTCAATAGGCTATGCTGATGTCGGTCGTTTTCGGAACCTGCTATTCCGAATAAAGTCTTGAAAACTGCATTCTGTTCCCCCAACTAAGTAGCGCTTAACTAAGCTTCAGCGACAGTATATGAGATAACAAAAGATGAGTGTAGCAACTGCAGCGACTTTTGAGTCACGTTCAAATTGGATTCGTCATTCTTGTTAAGCAACGTGACCCGCTGAGTCGTAATGTATAACACTCTCGTGTTCGTTATTATAGGTAATGACTACACACGCTGTTGAACGGGACGAAGGAACTCAGCAGATAGCTTACTGTGGCATCTACTGTGGTAGTTGCCTTAATAATACAGGAGAGATAGCAGACTTAGCTCGAGATCTGAGAAAGAAGTTGCGCGAGAATCGATTTGAGCAAATCGCTCCAGCGCTTGCTGTAGCCTTTAAGCCATTTGCTAATTATCCACAGTGCTATGAAACGTTAGGAGCGATGGTGAAGCTCCGGTGTAAACGTGGATGCCGCGATAACGGGGGGCCACCTCAGTGCAAGATTAGAAATTGTGCTCGCAAGCACGATTTTCAGGGGTGCTGGGCGTGTGCCGACTTTGAAATATGTGAGAAGCTTAATTTTCTAAAGCCCGCGCATGGAGACGCGCATATCAAAAATCTTAAGATAATACAGAAGCAAGGCGTCGATGCGTTCCTTGCAGGTAAGAAAAACTGGTGAACACTTTTCCGCTTCTACACGTCGAACGAAAGTAAAGGTATCTAAATCTTAAAAACTTGGATAACCTGGACAACAGACGGAAGTAGGGATTAGGCAAATGCTGATTACTTGGCGTCTAAGAATCGTGAAAACACTTCATATTCAGTGTATAACACTTCATTTTAAGTGCATAATGAGCTCTCGTTTGTTAAATGCTTATGAAGAAAGCCCAAGGAGCTTAGAAAAGAATGGCGTTTGGTAGTTGTCCAGGGACGTCGCGCTTACGTACGCCGACGCTTACAATCAAGAAATGCCCGCGCTGCAATGAGGATATTGAGATTTTTTCATCAGATGTCAAGGTAAAATGTAGCAAGTGCGGACTTGAGGTTTTTAATGACATGAACCTGTGCGTTCATTGGTGCGCTTATGCCAAAGAGTGCGTCGGTCCAGAACTCTACGAGCAGTTGAAAAAGGATGATGCCGAGCGCTCAGAGTCGCCGTAACCTTTAAGCTGCAGAAAGAGTAGTCACGGCTGTTTTTCACGGGTGAAACCTTATATTCGCGAGAAAGTAACGTTTGTTGGCAGCTAGATATCGAGATGACTGAACGGCTATTGGTGATGAGCGGTGGATAAACTGCACAGCGATGGATCAACTGATCGCTTTGAAATAGTGCCTGACTTTCTCGGCGTTTTTTCTGACGCAGCGTTGCTGATTGACGCCGATGGAACCATCCTCGCTGTTAACGACGTAGCTGAGGAGCGATTTAGCACTGATGGGACAACGCTAATCGGCACCAGCGCGTACGATGCATCGCCTGCTGATGTAGCAGAAATACAAAGAAAGTGGATGAACGAAGTGATTTCGTCACGAGCGCCAATACACGCTGAGGCGCTTCACAAAGGACAGCGTTTTCGAGTGTCCCTCTATCCTGTGACAATAAGGAACGGCTCTGTCACACGCGTGCTAATGCTTGGACACGACGTAACAGAGGAACGCGATGCTATAGATGAAAAACTGCGCCTCGCTATGCTTGACGCAGCAAATGATGCAATTATCATCTTTGATCTCGATGGGCACATTAGATATTGGAACAAGGGCGCGGAAAGGCAGTACGGATGGAAGCAAGATGACGTGCGAGGCGAACCGATTCATTCGTTACTTAAGACCGTATTTCCATCTCCTTTTGAGGAGATCACCGACTGCCTCTTTCGTACAGGGCGATGGGAGGGAGAGCTGCGACAAACTACGCGCGCCGGCGTCGGGATAATGGTCATGAGCCATTGGGCTTTGCAGTACGGTGCGCGGAATGTTCCGGACGTAATTCTCGAGACGACGAGAGATATCACCTATCGGAAGCAAGCCGAAGAGCAACTCCGTGCTGCCTCTCTCTATGCAAGAAGCCTTATCGAAGCGAGTCTCGACCCCCTCGTCACTATCAATGCCGCGGGAAAAATCACCGACGCCAACAAGGCTACGGAAGAGGTGACTGGCTACGCTCGTAACAAACTGATCGGCAGGGACTTCAGCGACTACTTTACAGAACCAGAAGTGGCACGCAGAGGGTACCAACAGGTATTCTCTGACGGTTTTGTCAAGGACTACCCGTTGGCCATTCAACACAAGTCTGGGGGCGTCACTGACGTAATGTACAACGCCACGGTATACCGCAATGAAGTTGGCGAGATTCAAGGACTGTTTGCTGCAGCGAGAGATGTTACCGAACTGAAGCGTGCAGAGGGGGAATTACAGCGTTACTCTGGGCATCTCGAAGCACTTGTCGACGAACGGACTGCCCGGCTCAAGGAGAGCGAGCAGCAGTACCGTACGCTCGTCGAAACTGCAAATAACATAATCCTTACAACCAACACCGAAGGCATTCTTACCTTCATTAACGACTACGGAGCCAGCTTCTTTGGCTACAAGCCCGACGGACTTATCGGGCAAGACATTATGATCATCGTTCCGGAGGTGGAGAGCACCGGAAGACCGCTCAAGCCCCTTGTCAACAGCATCCTAGCTTCCCCTGCTGAGCATCCTATCACTCTCAGCGAGAACGTCACGAAGGACGGACGGCGCGTGTGGATCCAGTGGGCTAACGAGGGTCTCATCGACAGAGACGGGCGGCACATCGGGCACTTAGCTGTCGGCATTGATTTTACCGAGCTTAAAAAGACGGAAGAGGCGCTCAAAAATGCCGAGCGCTTAGCAGGCATCGGCGAGACCGCCGCGATGATAGGTCACGATCTCAGAAATCCGTTGCAAGTCCTTCAATATGTCATTGACCTGCAAAAGCTCCGCATTGAGCGGATCCCTCCTGAGCAACGCGGTCCTGACGATTGGGAAAGAGAATCTGAGCTTTTTGCAAAAATTAGCGAGCAGGTCTTCTACATGAACAAGATCGTCGGCGATCTCCAAGACTTTGCACGTCCGATAGTTCCTGAGAAAGATGAGGTCGATATTAAAGGGTTAATCGAAGACGTTTTCAGATCACTGCCACCTGCAGACGGAGTGCGTATAAACTTGCAGATTCCAAATCTGCAAGTGATGGCAGATCTGCATCTTCTCCATCGTGTATTTGCCAATCTCATACTCAACGCCATGCAGGCGATGCCCGGCGGTGGGAAGCTCAACGTTAGTGCGTTTTCGGATGGCGCAATTGCAGTATGTGTGAGCGATACGGGAACTGGAATCCAGGAGGACTTCAAAGACAAGCTCTTCAAGCCACTTTTTACGGGAAAGGCCAAGGGGACGGGACTCGGGCTCGCAGTTGTAAAAAGGATCGTTGAAGCGCACGGCGGGAACATAATCGTTGAGAGTGAGGTAGGAAAAGGATCGACATTCACGGTGAAGCTCCCGATCGTTGAGAAATAATTTAAACGCAAGTGCATCCGAATGCGGAAGGTGCATTTTCTAAAACAGTTGCAGCCCTTATGCCTCTTTTTCCTTGGTTTAAGCTGTTTTAAGCGAAATCTAATTGTGTAAGATTTTTATGCATAAAGAGAGATTACGTCAAAGTAGGGCAACTCTTGATAAAGACATGCGTCCGATTCGAGAACGTATGAAGAGTCGTTAGCCACTTACACAATTCAGAGCAACGTAAAAAGGAAGGTAGTTATGCAAGAGGCCGATGAAAAAAATCATCGAGATTATTTTTTCTGTCAGTTAGCACGCTTAAATCTTGAAGAAGGTCAAAGCGATAACGATGGCTGGGTAGCCGTTCCACAAGCAGCGCTAAAAACAGGTTACAATGAAGATGAGATACAACGCTGTCTTGATCGCCTTGTCGAGGACGAGTGGATCGAAGTCAAAGACTCAACTCACTCTATCCCGAGTAGAGCCCGGTTGACTTTGGCCGGTAAAGCACGCGCACAAGTAATCTGTAAGACGCATCATTAGAACAGCGATAATTGCAGTATCCTCTTTGTCTTGGCTGATTTGAGTCCGATAGACTTTTTTAATATTTAGGTCAGATTCTAAAGCGATGAAGGACATACAAAGCGAGGGAAACCTTAGCGATATAGGGCCACTGAATTTACCGACAAAGGACGCTATTGAAAAAAGACGCAGCATACGGAAATTTAAGCGGAAACCCGTGCCAGATGAGCAAATAATGGCACTGATCGAAGCAGCGAGACTAGCACCATCAGCTTCAAATACACAACCATGGCGGTTTAAGATTGTTTCAGACGACGACACAAAGGCGAAACTGGCTGAAGCTGCCTATCACCAATCATTTGTTGCGCAGGCTCCCGTCGTGTTAGTTTGTTGTGCAGACCTGCAAGGCTATTTTGAAGGAATCAAGGCTAGAAGTCAGGAATTTGGAAAGGAGGGGGCGCTTGAGGAGACAATGTTGCGCGTTCTTCGTGGACGAGCCGAACAACTTAAAACTGTGAATATCCAGGAGCTCGCGCCAGGCATCGCTTTCAACGTTGCAATTGCCATTGAGCATATTGTGTTGAGGGCATTGGATTTTGGCTTGGGAAGTTGTTGGGTGAGAATGCTAGACGAACAGAAAATCAAAACCATCTTTGGCTGGAAAAATAGCATCCACGTTGTTGCTTTACTGCCGCTCGGTTACCCTGATGAGACCCCAAATCCACGAAAGAGACGTGCTATCGAAGAGCTAATTCTCAAGTGAAACAGTTGAGTTAAAGCCCCCCACGTCTGCGGTCAGGTCGGCGGAATTTAACCAGCAGTCTAAGCGACAAAAGTGTAGGTTTGCTATCATAAAGTAGTCGCTCTTCATTCGATCTTTAACATCTTCTGTTGATATCTGGCGGAGAATCAGACTGAAGAGAGCGTGGAAGGCTAAGCTATTGTCAGCCTGTCACGCAGCAGACGGTAAGTTTTGAAAGTCGCCGATCCAAACGTATTGGTCAATCAGAATAATCTGTTTACTTGGGGCCCCTGCACCGTTGCCGGTAGTATATATGTTATAGATAGTCGTCGCGTTTCCCTTTGCGCGCTGGCTCGCTTCTGGACTGAATTTGCTCGGATATGAGGTAGCTACTAAGCGATAACCAGCGTTGTGACCGTTGACGTACGTCGTCGCTTCGTTAGGAGAGCCGAATCTCATGACGGTGATATCTTCACTATAGGTTAGGTTTGCTGCGCTGGTGCTGGTTGTAGCATCTGTCCATGCATCTTGTATTTGAGCAGAGGTTCTGTTTATCGGCGTCACTAGCCAAGCGGTCAAATTGTTTGGATGCTCATTCTTCAACGTGGTATTGTAATTCTCTATGTATTGCGTAAGCTGCTGATCGGGCTGCATCGCTGGCGCGGTCGTATTTGTGGTCAGCTTCGTGCAACCGGCTACGGATAGCGACGCGATAACAAGAAGCGCAACGATTGCAGCGAACTTCGCTTTCATGCATTTCGTCCTTTTTTTATGTCTAGTTTCTGTTTTCGCAAAACTAGACATACAAAGTGTACGAGACATTGCTTAAGGCTTTCTAGCTGCTAACGATGTTTGATAGGGTGATTCTTAGCGGCGTTTGGTTACGATCCGTAACAAATACCCGAGAAAGACCCGCTGTGTTCGTGTAACTTGTGATAGCATAGCCTCAGTCGAGTAAAAAGTTGCTTTGACCATTTCCATCTCGCTGTGCGGCGAATAGAATGCATAAATGGGAATTCCTATCGCGATAGTTACGAGCCCAAAAACAACCGTTGTTATGCCGCTTTCGAATATCAGAAGTGCAGACATTAGTATGCCGGCAATGGGAACGATCGGCCCTGTCATCTTTTCAATGAGGGTACGGCCGGATTTAATTCGTCCTCGCTCTCGCAACGCGAGAACAACTGCACAAGTGGTGAGATACACGAAAGCAAGGTTGAACGTCGAAAAGAGGATCAGCTGACCGAGCCCTCCGAATAGCGAGAGGCCGAGCGCGAGAATGGCTTGGGCTGCCAAGCTTTTGTAAGGCGTGCCGTATCTCGTATGAAGTTCGCTAAAAAAACGTGGGAACAGGCCGTCGAGTGAGATAGCATAGGATAATCGTGACGTCGAAAACGTGCCTGACTCATCAGATCCAGACACAGAGATAAGCGCTCCGATTCCAAGTACCAAGCCACCGATAAGTGCGAGCGTAGGAGTGAGTGAAAAAATGACGCTCCCGGCAGTGGCAAGCGGTGCAGAATCGAACTGGAGCGACGTCCAGTTAACGACGCCAATGATAACGAAGTTTGTCAACAGGTAGAATAGCGTGACTATGGCCATTCCGACGATAATCGCTTTGGGTATGGTGCGCGTTGGGTTTTCCACCTCGTTCGATGGGATGACCGCAAGCTCAAACCCTGCATATGCCCAGAAGATTAAAACGAGTGCTTGGCCGAAGTTGCTGAAACCAAGCGGGGCAAAAGGCACGAAGTTTGCGATAGTTTGCGTGGGATTGAACGCCATATAGATAAGCCCAGCGACGATCAACAGAAGCAGCGGGCTTAGCTTAGCAATCGTGAGAACGTCATTCGCCCGTCCTGCGAGCTTCGATCCACGTATGTTCACATAGGTTATAGACGCGATGAAGAGTAGCTTGATTATCGCCCCTTCAGCAACGGTAATCGAAGGGAAGAAGAAGTTGAGGTAACGAACGAAGGCTACGGGAAAAACAGCAAGTGCTGCCACCTCTGCAAGCCAGAGCGCCCAGCCGACGATAAAGCCTGCAAAATCCCCCCACACCTCCCGCGCGTACGCGTACGCACCACCGACCTTCGGCACGAGAGTTGCGCATTCGGCAAAGTTGAGCGCTATGATGATAGCAATCAATCCGGCGGCTATCCACGCAACAAGGCTTGCAGGCCCGAGATATTGGCTACCCAAGGAAGCAACAACGTAAATATCGGCGCCGACGATTGCCCCGACGAGCAGATTAGTGACGTCAAAGAAGGTAAGCTTCTCAAAGGCATCTTTAGGTTGCATGCGGAAGTCTCACGAGTGCATAGCCCAGCTCATTTTTTCGACTCTTTTCATATTAGTGTTCGGTTTTGCGGAGCAAAGCCCGCTCTTTACTACTGTTCATCGTTGGCCAAAAAGAACGTCGGCTATAAATGCGACTGCACGGCGTGCATAGTCCTTCGATACACGGTGAAGCGTTTCAGTGTGTGATGTCAAAGAAAAAACTGCTTTTAAGCCGCTTATCTTCAACATAGGGGCGGCTAGATCGCCTGTTTCGATGTACGTTGGCGTATCAAACAAAACGCAAATCTCGTGTGCGGGCACGTCGGCCTTCTCTGCTAAGTAGTGCTCGTGAAGAACCTCTCGCACGGTCTTAGCAGCGCAGCGCTCATCAAATAGGTGCGTTCCTTTGTCGGTGCCCTCTAGGTTGAGTGGGAGGGGGACTCCTTTGCGGAGCTTCGGTTTTAGGACTTTTTCTATCCAACCTTCATCAAAAACAGGCGATACGTCCTCAAATTTAGCGACAAAAAAAGCGACTTCATCGTTCGTTGCTTCGATGGTGAACGGATAAACCCACACATCAATACCATAACGCGCCGCGTAGGCACGGGCCCTTCTCTCAAACCCGCTCGACCCTAGAAATATGCCAGTTGGAGAGACGTGTAAATCATCGATAGCTTTTCGGAGCCTGCTGAGTTCTCGCAGACTGACGAGTTTGTCCCAGTGTTTCGCTTCTATTATGCATCTGTGCGTCTGTGCTCCTATTTGAAACTCCCAATAGACATCGAATTGGTGAGTCGCTTTGGAAGTCCCTTTGACATTCTTATAAGGTTCAACACCTATGGTCTGGACGGAATCCTCCTTTTTGATCTGATCAACGAGTTCGGCAACAATTGCTTCGTGCGCCTTGCCTCTGTTAGTCATGCAATCGATAGGTGACTTGCTTACGCGTATCAAGTTTTCTGTTGGGCTTATAAAAGTCAATCTCTATGTCGCCCGAGTGAACAAATTCATGCAGTCGACAGTATGCTGTCACGATGCGCTGCGTGAAAATGTAGATCGATCTTTGCAGCCCCTTAGAAGATATCTACTCACGCTCACTGGGTGTGTGACGCAAACTTGTTGTGACGCTTTCGCACAAAACACTTGTTTCACGCGAAGTTAAGAAACTTTCTTGCGTTGGTTCTTTCGGAGGTGACCGTGATGTCGAACAGAACTCTAACGAAACATGAACGCGAGGTTGTCATTGTTGTTGAACAGACCCTTAACTCGATGATCTTGACGAGACTCACTTTGGCAGAGATCATAGACGCTGCAGCTGAAGTGCCCTGCGAAGTCAAAATGATGCAAATACGACAGGAAGACCCCAGACAAGAGCGCGTGTCTCTACGCGCTTCAAATTGGCTGCCTCGTAAATGACCAAATGCTTGAGATGCGCGGAGAGCCCACGACCGACTTTAATTAGATACGTCTTCCGATCGCTGAGAAAAAAAAGTCGGCGACGCATCTCGTGTAATTCGAACTTCAGGCACACGGGCATCCCGCGCAATCGCAGTAATTTTAGCGGCGTGGCTAAACGGCGCGGCTAGGGGTTGGAGGCTAGGACCATTTGGTGACCTGTTTGGAGCCGGATTGGCCGCCAACCTCAGTCCATTTAGGATGCTAAAAGAAAACGCCTTGAGCGATACTATTGTTCGTGCTATTTTTCCCGGGCGTGAGACCGTCGGCAACGATGGAACAACAAAGGGCCGTGAAGACGAGAAGTACGAGTTTTCAGCCGAAACGAATCGCTAACGGACTGCTTTACATAACCGGAATCGCTTGTGTTACGTCGCAATTTGCTTAACGACAAAGTAGCTCTATTCTAGGTATACAATCACGCTCACATTGTAGGAACGGCCAACCTTTATCAGTTTAGAACGCAGATTATTACGAGTATAACGATTTCAATTACCCGTGCGTTAGACACGCTCACGAGTTTTCAAAGCACGCGAAATAAGCATTGAGAGATACAAGGTGAACAACAAAAGTCAAGACATCGTTTTTCATGGAACCTTACAGCAACTCGTCGAAAAGGTCGAACGGGGCGAGATGGTTCCAAAGCTGCAGGCCTCGCACGCTCCCATGTGCAAGTTCTTTACTTCGTTCTATGTCATTAGTGGCATTCGTCACGTAGTACCTCTCGTTCACGGTCCCACGGGATGTCCCTTGTGGGTTTCTGACATCGTGAGGACGAGGGAATGCTGCGAGTTCCGCGGCGTCCCCCTCGAGCCGACGGCCTGCACCTCACTCGATGAGACGAACATCATCTACGGCGGTGAAGGGAAACTCCTTGAAGCGGTGAAGGAAGCCGACGAGCGATACCACCCCGACCTCATAGTCATCCTTTCCTGCTGCTGTTCCGGGATCATCGGCGACGACGTCGAGAGCGTGGCACGAGAGGCCGAAAAGGTCGTGCACGCGAGGGTGCTCGCGCTTCGCAGCGAGGGATTCGGTGGCGACTTCCGCAGCGGCTACGAGGACGCATTCGAGCTTATTATGGATCTTATGGAACCTCCGAAAACGACCCGGAAGGCAACGATCAACCTCATCGGCGCTCGAATGGGCCCTTCGCTTACCGAGTTTAGCGACGACNNAATGCCTCATGGTGCTACGACTGGGGACAAAAGCTCGGCGACGCCATGGAAGCGCGTTTTGGCATCCCGTACAGCAGGACTGGGCAACCATACGGGCTTACGGCGACGGAAGAATGGCTTATGGGCATCGCACGACCGCTCGGTTTGGAGAAAGAGGCTGAGCGGGTCATACGGGACGAGACCGAACGAATCCGCTCGGACCTTGATTACATGCACCACACGCTCGAGGGCAAAACTGCCATCATCGAGATATCAGAGTTTCCCGGACCCATTCGAGCTCTCTCCCTCGCACGGATGGCTGAAGAGTGTGGTGCTCACCCTGTCGTCATTAACGTTCACCCGTACACGATTAAGGAGCGGATGCCGAGCATCAAGTTCTTGTTAGAGACCGGTGTTAATCCCGAAGTAATCCTCACTAAAGGGCTCTTCCGTTTAGGGAGCTTCCGTTCGTCGCGCGAGACAGAGCGCGAGCTTGAGGAAATCGTAAAGGGCTTTGACGATCCGATCTTCTTCGGCAACGCCGCACGCTATCCTGGGTGTCCGGTGGTTAATCTCACCCTCCTCAACCCTGCGTACCTGCCTCACTACGGCTTTCGGGGCATTCACAATATCGCCGCGCTGCTCCGACAAGCCATGGAGAACCAACGTCTCCCACGCTCCACACTCTTCCGAGGGATGCTCTACGGAAACTAAACAAACTGACAAGGCAACTGCGGTACGCACGACTCCAACCGATGCATGCCTTGACCCGTATTTGAGGTGCGCTCTCAGCGGCGCCGCCCAAACGGCATTGGGGGTCAGCGATAGCGCCGTTCTCGCGCACGCCCCACAGGGATGCAATTACCTCGTTGACGGCGCTTTTTCCTGGCAGGACTGCGATTACGCCCAGACGACGACGCTCTGCACGAAGTTGTGTGAGGACGAGATCGTCCACGGGGGCGAAGAGCTCCTCGCGCGCACGATCCTCGAGGCGAAAGAGCTCGAGATCTCAGCGCTCTTTGTACTTAGCGCTTGTGGGCCTGAAATTGTTGGAGATGACATCGTAGCAGTGTGTGAGGATATGCAGCCCCAGGTTGACTTCAAGATCATTCCTATTGAATGTGCAGGCTTTCGCGGTTCGCAATATGACGGCATTGATATTGCTCTCGAAGCGATGCTCCGCACGCTGGCTGCAAACGAATGCCCAAAGATTCCAAATTCAGTATGTCTAGTAGCACCGCACGCAAATGCCAATCCAACTTGGATTGCGGATCTAGCATGGGTTAAGGAGGTTCTTGCCAAGCTTGGCATCAAGGTTGTGGCCACACTCACACACGAAACGCTGCTCAGCGAGCTGACGAACATATCTGCTGCTGAAGGTGTTCTGCAGTTAAGCCACGACGCCGGGTACAAGGCAGTCTCATATCTTGCTGATAATTTTGGAGTCGAACCATTGTGCGCTGATGTGCCCCTTCCCATAGGCTTGACCAACACGCGACGGTGGCTTACCTCGTTGGCAAAGCGCTTTAATGCGGAACGGATTGCAGAGAACCTGATTGAAGAAGGCGAAAGGATGGTTACTGAAACTTGCCGCCGCCGGTGGCCCATAGCACGTTTTTTTTATCGAACGCCTGCGGCCATCATAGCTGACGCGACAATCGGCATCCCTTTGGTTCGTTTTGCTACTGAAGAGATGGAGCTTACACCTGCGCTCGTTGCCCTTCGCTCCGTGCGTCCAGAGGCAAGGCGCTTGCTCGATAATGAATTGAATAACCTCGGCATAGCGCCGCACGTGTTATACGGGACCGATGTATACGCAACACGGCGAAGCCTCGCGGAGGTTCGCCCAAAGGTCGTGTTCGGGAGCACAATCGAGCGACACGCGAGCGAAGGGCTTGATGTGCCGTACGTCTTTGAGGTCGTTCGGCCAGTGCGACAGTTCCGCATGCTCAACCGAGAGTACTTCGGCTATCGTGGTATTCTAAATCTGCTCGAGTGCATCCAGAACGAGTGGAGCGACAGATGGCGTTCAAAGGAACGACGGTACGCGGCACGGTGGTAAAGGGGATCGCTATGAAACAAATCGCAATCTATGGCAAGGGAGGAATCGGGAAGAGCACCGTAGCTTCGAATATATCAGCGGCCCTCAACGAGCGAGGCGTTAAGGTCATGCAAGTCGGGTGCGATCCCAAGCGGGACTCCACAAGGATTCTGGCGGGGGGCCACCTCATCCCCGCGGTCTTAGAGATCTATAGAGATAAGCTCAGACAAGGGCAGGATGCGCACGCTATTTCGCTCGACGACATCATCTTTAAAACATCCAGTGGCATCTACTGCGTTGAAGCTGGCGGTCCCGAGCCGGGAATCGGCTGTGCGGGACGAGGGGTGCTCACTGCTCTCCAGATCCTTAAAGACCTCAAGGCGTTCGAAACCTACGAGATTGACGTTGCCATCTACGACGTGCTTGGCGACGTCGTGTGCGGCGGGTTTGCGATGCCCATCCGTGAAGGGTTTGCGAGCGAAATCTACCTTGTTTGTTCTGGGGGCTTTATGAGTATTTATGCGGCGAATAACATCGCACGGGCGGTTCAACGACTCGCACGCAGGGGCGACGCCGGGCTGGCAGGGATTATCTGCAACAGTAACGGCGATGACGCGCTGGAGCGGGCGGTGGTCCCTGCATTTGCCGAACGGTTAGGGACTGCGTTCGTGGAATTCGTGCCTCACAGTTCGGTCATTCAGGCGTGCGAACTTGAAGGAAGGGCTGTGGTCGAACACGCTCCTCAATCAGAAGAGGCGACGATTTTTAGAGAACTCGCGCTCAAGGTGATGGAAAACGATACTAAAGTTATCCCTACGCCTGTTGAGGAGCTGCCCGAACTCGAAGAGCTCTACAGGAAGAACGTGCCCTAAAATCGTTTGAGACGAACGTGAAACGAAAAAGGCCCCCGTTGTGTCTTAGTTGCAAGAATTATATTAGCCCTCGTGTCTGTCAGGTCTTTCCTTCGATACCTTTGGAGATTTGGGAAAACCGCGTCCGTCACACCGAGCCGTATCCAGGTGATAACGGGAAGCGGTTCACACCGAAATTCGGCTGACTCAGTCAAAAGTACTTTTTTTCGTATCAGGTAGAAAATCATCTAGTCAGCTACCCTACGCCTTTAGGAGCGTAAATACGCGTACAGACGCGTCTTTTAGATCCTAAAAGCGAAAAGAAGGCTTGAAATAGTTAAAAAAGCATAGTCTTACAAAAGAGGTGAACGTGACTTGGACGAAAATCGATGCGAGCAGTGTGGCACTCCAGCGTCACCCGGCGCTAAATATTGCGAGAGTTGTGGTGCTCCGGTCGCCCCGCAAGGAATACAACCGCAAGCACAAGGTCCCTTAGCCTACCAGGCTCCTGCATATTACACTGGCACTCCAACACCCTACCAAGGCGTTGCCATTCGTTTTGTAGCAATACTGATTGATTACTTTATAATCACGATCATTGTAGGGCTCCTTGTGTTGCCATTCCTCGCAGCAGCCTTAGCCGCCACTGCGGTCTCCGAAAACGTATCAACCTTCGCGTGGGGGTCTGTCGCCATAGCATCCCTGATAGGACTTGCAATCTGGTTTCTTTACTTTACGCTTCTTGAGGGACACTATGGACAAACGATTGGTAAGATGGCGCTCAATATCAAGGTCGTGCGAGAAGCAGATGGCAAGCCGATCGACTACAGCGAAGCGGCGGTTCGGACCGTCCTTCGCATTATCGACGGCTTGTTTGACTATCTGCTTGGGGCGATATTTATCTGGACATCAGATCAGAACCAGCGCCTTGGAGACCGCGCCGCACATACAGTAGTGGTGAGTAAGTGAGCCGGGCGCCTCGCTTCTATATTCAGGAAAAAACCGGGACCTTTGTAGAGAAACGAGCCCTAACGCCCCTAGAGACACAATTTGAATGGCAAGAAAAGATTAAAAAGGGATGTTTTCCCTATAGCTTGCCAAAGGAGATGAAAAACTGTGGACGAGTATCAATGCGCACAGTGTGGGAAGGTAACGCCACCCGGCGCTAAATATTGCGAGAGTTGTGGCACGGTTCTCGCCGTTAAACCAGTTCAACCCGCGCCTGCGTTCGCTCCCGCTCCAGGGTATCAGGCTCCACGAGCTTACGTGCCATACACCACGACTCCCTACCAAGGGGTCGCTATTCGCTTTGTCGCAATACTTATCGACACCATAATCATAGCGATCATCGCGGGCATATTATCCTATCCCTTCAACGCTTTAACCACTATAACGAATAACGGATCTGGTACGATCACATTTTCTTTTGGCAGTGTTTTAGGAGGACTCGTCTCCCTTGCGGTCTTCATTTTGTACTTTACGTTGCTCGAGGGNNAAGATGGCAGTCAAGATCAAAGTTGTACGCTTAGCAGATGGCGCTCCGATCGACTACTCGCAAGCGGCAGTCCGCACGATTCTGCGGTTTCTTGATGAGATCCCATTCTTCATCCCTTACTTGCTCGGTGCTATTCTCATCTGGTCCTCTGAGGAGAAACAACGTTTAGGGGATCGCGTTGCAAGTACGGTCGTAATAAAAGCTTGACG
>PMYA01000029.1 GCA_003170935.1 Methanobacteriota archaeon | reverse complement strand
CTTTATTTCTGTATTTTTTTAATTTTTTTAGTGTGGAAGTCACATTATGCCCGTTGAAGAAGCACTTACTGACTTGAAAGAACGTGTCAAAGAGCGGTTGCCCCCTAACATCAACATTACGGAGCTCGAGTTTGAGGGGCCTGAAGTCGTTATCTATACCGACGATCCGAGGGCGTTCGCAGACAACGGCGAGATTATCAAGAAACTCGCCCGAGAACTTCGCAAACGAATAGTCGTTCGACCAGACCCACGCGTTTTAGCAGATCCAGAGACGTCAATAAAAGACATAAGCGAAATCGTCCCTGAAGAAGCAGGAATCACAAACCACTATTTTGACCTCGACACTGGCGAAATCGTCATAGAAGCCAAAAAGCCCGGACTTGTCATTGGGCGACACGGTGCTACACTCCGTGAGATCACTAAAAAAGTAGGGTGGACGCCTCGGGTTGTGAGAACACCTCCGATTGAATCGGTTACAGTTAAGGAGATACGCCAGTACTTGCGGTCTTACAGCGATGAGCGAAAAGAACTGCTCAAAACGTTGGGCAAAAAGATTCATAGAGAGGTGACTTCGAAAGACCACTGGATACGCGTTACGACCCTAGGCGGATGTCGGGAAGTGGGCAGAACCTCCTTTTTGCTATCGACTCCCGAATCGAAGATCCTGATAGATTGCGGCGTTAACGTAGGGTCAGAAGACAACGCCACGCCCTACCTGTACGCTCCTGAAGTAAGCCCTCTCGGTCAAATTGACGCGGTTGTCGTCACACACGCACACCTCGATCACGCGGGACTCGTTCCGCTTCTATTCAAGTACGGTTATGATGGGCCGATATACTGCACGCCACCAACGCGAGACCTCATGTCGCTTTTACAGCTCGATTATATTGACGTTGCTGCTCGTGAGGGACGTAAGATCCCGTACGATTCCGCTAAAATAAGAGAAGTCATAAAACATTCAGTCGCGTTGAACTACGGCGTTGTGACCGACATAGCGCCTGATGTGCGTTTAACATTTCACAATGCGGGGCACATCCTAGGATCTTCAATCGCCCATTTTCACGTGGGAGAAGGACTTTACAACGTCGCTTTTACAGGAGATTTCAAGTACGAACAGAGTAGGCTCTTTGACCCAGCAGTAAACAGCTTTCCGCGACTTGAAGCGCTCATAATGGAGGCGACGTACGGAGGGCCTCATGACCAAACCCCATCAAGACGTGAGGCTGAGAACAGACTATACTCCGTAATACGACACACGCTGTCTAAGGGCGGAAAAGTACTCATACCGGCATTCGCCGTGGGACGAAGCCAAGAGGTTATGATCGTTCTCGAAGAGGGAATTCGTAGACACATCATCGACGAGATACCTGTATACCTCGACGGCATGATATGGGAAGCCACTGCCATTCACACGACGTACCCTGAGTACTTAAACAGTGATTTAAGAAACATGATATTCCACGAGGGCATGAATCCGTTTCTCTCAGATAGCTTTGTTCAAGTTGAACAAAAAATGCGCGATGACATTATAAAGGGCGAACCGTGCGTTATTCTTGCCACCTCCGGTATGCTTAACAGCGGCCCTGTGATGGAATATCTTAAAGCGCTTGGACCACAGGAAAACAACACCCTGGTGTTCGTCGGGTATCAGGCAGAAGGGACGCTCGGCCGGCGTATACAGAAAGGGTGGAAAGAGATACCTGTTTCAAACAACGGCAAAACGGCCACTATGCAAATTAACTTGAATGTCGAAACGGTTGATGGATTTTCTGGACACTCGGATCGACAGCAACTGATCGAATACGTTAAACGACTGAACCCTCGGCCAGAAAAAATAGTAACGAGCCACGGTGAAGAAAATAAGTGTACAGATTTGGCGAGCACGATATACAAGAAATTCAAAATTGAAACTCGCAGCCCAATGAATCTGGAAACCGTGAGATTTTTTTAAAAGTTTAACGAGGTTCTATAGCGACGCACGACGTCTCTTGACAGTACTCACACAAATCGGTGAGTGGACATTTCCAATGCTGTGGCTGCCGAGCGTTGCATATTTCTCTCCCAAATTTAATCAGGGCGACGTGGGCGAACTTGCGCTTCCCAACTGGAATCTCATCTTCTAAAGCTGCCTTAACTGCTTCGTAGCCCCCCTTTTGTGGAGCGAGTCCGATACGTCTTGAGACTCTAAAAACGTGCGTATCCACTGGGATGATATCAAAATCACGCGCAAAAAGAAGCACCACGTCTGCTGTTTTTGGCCCAATGCCTAAGATACTCCGGAGCCGTTCCCGGGCAGACGGGTAGCTACCACCGATGAACGACCACGTGTCGCCCCCGTAGTTTTCCATTATTTCATTGGCTACAGCGCTTATGCTTCTGGCTTTAGCCTCATATAGACCAGATTGTCTTATTTCGTGAGCTATATCTTGCACGTTTGCCAAAAAAGCGTCTTCAATTGTGTTATATTTGATTAAGACATTCCGTAATGCTGCGCCAGAATTCGCATTGGAGGTGTTCTGGGATAGAATAGTATCCACGATGAGCCAAAAGGGCTCTTTTCGTTCTCGCCAAAAGTCGTCGTTAAACCTCACGTGGCCGAAGAGCGACTCGAGTCGCTGAACAACAAGCTCTCCTTTCATCGCAGTGGTCATTATAGTCAGCGCAACATGTAGGCCGATCGTCTATAAATTATTACTACGCATCTGTTGCTTTCAGCTTCGTTTTAAGCCCGAGCGAGGTGATGTCAGCATCGCACATTTCAGTGACGACCTCGTTGAGCAGGTCGCTAAGGTCTTCGGCAGTCTCAACTTGTACGTAGGTTAGACGTTTGTCCAACCATTTTTTCGTCCACCCTTCTGAGCGTCGCTTGCGTTTGTATACCTATGCGTATTCACGACGTCTTTTTTCACTTTTGTAGGGCATTGCGTGTTACTAGCTCCTTCAATTGTTTATTTAGCGGAATGTGCAGCAGTTTCTATACAGGCAGGAATGCGAGCGCATATTTAAAGAGCAAGATAGACCTAATATATAAACC
>PMYA01000007.1 GCA_003170935.1 Methanobacteriota archaeon | reverse complement strand
GAAGCCAGAATCCTACTTCCTATAGATATAGCTTCCTATCTATGACACAAAAAAGGAACTGCGCAGGGCGGGAACGCTTCGATCCTCGGTGTGCGCTCCCTGCTCGTTTGCGTTAAAAACGCCAAAAACCGGCGCAGATTCCGTGCAACGCGAGGTTTCAGCATGACATGGAAACCAAGTAAAAAATTGGTAATAAATTGCCTTTTGGTACTAGTATTCGTGAGTTTGATGATGGCTAAATCGGGGTACCTCACGGGAACCGCCCAGGAGCCTACAAACTCAGCACTGAACGCCTCAACGCCAGTTGCTTCTGCGCAGGCGTTGTCTGACAGAAGTCAGCCCGACGCAACGGGCAGCAGCATAGGTGCTGCCGGCGTTACGGCAAACGTGACGGGCCAGCCGACGTTATCTGAGCTCGCCAGTGCGGTCGGCCACAATTCAACAGCCATCAACTTCGTATGGACGCTCATGGCCGGCTTCCTCGTTTTCTTTATGCAGGCGGGGTTTGCTCTCGTTGAAACTGGCTTCACACGCTCAAAGAACGTGGCCCATACGATGGGCATGAACATATTGATCTACGGGCTTGCCGTGCTCGGGTGGTACGTCTGCGGATTTGCCCTCATGTTCGGCGGATTGCCGTCGCTTCCCACCTTGGGCGGGTTTACTGGGCTTAATAGCGAGGTGACCGTTAATCTACTGGGTCATCCGTTCGGATTGTTTGGTGCTCACGGTTTTGCCTTGGGCGGTGCTTATGACGTCGGCGTAATGGTGCTGTTCCTCTTCCAAGTCGTCTTCTTGGATACCGCTGCCACCATTCCGACCGGGGCGATGGCCGAACGATGGAAATTCGTGGCATTCTGCGTCTACGGTCTTTTTATCGGGACGATCATTTACCCGCTCTTTGGTAACTGGGTATGGGGCGGCGGATGGCTTTCGCAGCTCGGCACGAACTTCGGCTTAGGCAACGGGTACGTCGACTTTGCGGGTTCGTCGGTCGTACATATGCTTGGTGGAACGATCGGCTTTGTCGGCGCTTGGATGCTCGGTCCTCGCATCGGCAAGTACGTCAATGGGAAGGTCCACGCCATTCCACCACACAGCATCCCAATGGCCGTGCTCGGGACGATCATCCTCGCATTCGGATGGTTCGGGTTTAATCCGGGCTCCACGCTCGCTGGAACCGATCTCCGTATCAGTGTCGTTGCCGTTAACACGATGCTTGCGTCAGTTGCGGGCATGGCGACGGCAACGCTCTGGATGTGGCGCGTCCGCGGCAACAAACCTGACGTCAGCTTTATGTGCAACGGGTTACTTGCTGGACTGGTTGCAATAACCGCCCCTTGCGCGTTCGTTAATTCACAGTGCGCTGTCCTGATTGGATTGGTCGCTGGCATTATCGTGGTTGAAGCCGCACTCTTTATTGACAAAAGGCTCAAAGTGGACGATCCAGTCGGAGCGGTGGCCGTGCACGGCGTGTGCGGGGCATGGGGATGTCTCAGTCTCGGACTCTTCGCCGATGGCACGTACGGCGCGGGCTGGAACGGCGCTTCTAGCGCGGTAACCGGTCTTCTCTACGGAAATCCCAGTCAGTTCGCTGCACAATGCATCGGAGTGGCGACATGCGGGATTTATGCAGCCGTGATGGCCTTTGTGGTCTTCAAGTTCATAGACAAAGTTGTCGGACTGAGGGTCGGATCGCAGACCGAAGTAGACGGCCTGGACGTCCCAGAAATGGGGGTAGGAGGGTACGAAGGTGGCTACGGACTCTGAGCTGCGCAGGCAGCTTCGAAAAAGAAGCCCCAATCTGTGCCCTGGGCCGAAAGTATTGGTCCAGCACCACGCTCCGTGGGCTGGGAGAGCAAGAAAAAGCTTGGAGGTAAGCGTATGAAAAGAATCACAGCGATCATACGAAGGGAAAAACTTGATGCAGTAAAGCATGCAATGCGAGAGCTTGGCTCTGGAATGACGGTTACAGACGTCAAAGGCCAGGGCAGACAGAAGGGCGTTGCGGAAGTCTACCGAGGCAGCGAGTACTGCCTCGATCTCTTGCCCAAGACGCAGATTGACATGGTCGTCAAGGCAGAGGATGCAGAGCAAATTGCCCTCACGATTTTGGAAACTGCGAAAACAGGCAATATAGGAGATGGCAAAATATTCATCTCCTCGGTAGACGACGTGATTCGCATCAGAACAGGGGATCGCGGCACCAGCGCTATTTAATGCGAGGCATCGCAGGCGGGGCATGAACCCCCGCCTTTTTTTTAGGCGCAGAACCAGAAGAACGATGTTTCACGTTGGTCTGCTTGCTTTTGACATGATCGTAAAGGAGGTGGCAGCGATGGCAGTACATTCCGCGACGGTACGAATGATCTGTGATGGGCGAGTCACTATACCGCTGGAAATAAGAGACGTTGAGGGCATCAAAGAAGGGGATTACATCAAGATCACGGTCGAAAAGGTGCATATTCCAGCCAATCCGACGTGACCGTTATAAACGCACTTGAAGCGATATGCCTGATGTTAGTGTGAACTTACGGACTGTCATTCATTAGCCAGCTCCATTCACGCTCGCTCACGAGGTATCATCATTTCCTGAACTTAAGATAAGCGAAGGTTCGCCTGCCGAGAAGTATCTAGGTTTTTATACTGGGCAGCATCAGCCTCTACATCGAAAATCCCTTCACTATTGACGCAGCCTTGAGAAGCAACTTAGACAAATTCAAGGGTCGGGATAGCGAGAACCCGATCTGCGCACACGCAATAATAGCCTCAAGCGCAAAACGGGCATGACCTATAGTGACCTCCGCCTCTTTGATGCGATGGACTTGCTTACTCAATTACGCTAGTGTTGAACGCGCAGTTTTAAGGATTTGCGATGGCAATGGTTAATAACCGTATTCCCCTCACACTATCAGGGCCTTGTGTGAAGCGAGACGGGCGGTTTCCTAAAAAAATCCTTATTATCATGTTTTCGCGATGTTCGCGCTGAGCGGGTGTCGGGACAGAGGCAAAAAACAAGAGGCGAAGAATCCTATGAAAGAAGAACAGGCCAATTTAAAGGTCGCAACCCTCGCGGGCGGATGCTTCTGGTGCGTGGCGTCCGATTTTGAAAAGGTGCCCGGTGTTGCAAGGATTATTTCAGGCTATACCGGTGGCCAGAAGGAAAACCCCACCTACGAAGAAGTCTCAACGGGAACGACGGGGCACTTCGAAGCCATACAGGTATACTACGATCCTTCAAAGGTGAGTTATGAGCAGGTCCTCGGTATCTTCTGGCATCATATAGATCCGACGGATCCGGACGGGCAGTTTGCAGACCGCGGCTCTCAGTACCGTACGGCGATTTTCTACCACGACGAGGAACAGAAGCGCATCGCTGAGAAATCGAAGGCGGATCTTGAACAATCTGGACAGTTTAAGAAACCTATCGTCACGCTGATTGTGAAATTCTCAAGGTTCTACGAGGCCGAGTTCTACCACCAGGATTACCACAAGAAGAGCCCTGTAAGGTATAAGATCTATCGCGCGGGCTCCGGCCGGGATCAGTTCCTCGATACGACCTGGGGAAAGGCGGAGAAGACGGGCACCAACCCCGGCAGCAACCCCGGGGGACAGAAGACTTATTCCAAGCCCGATGACGCCACCCTGAAAAAGAAGCTCACACCGCTTCAATACGAGGTAACGCAGCACGAAGGCACGGAGTCGCCCTTCCAAAATGAATGCCATGATAATAAGCGGGAGGGGATTTACGTTGATATCGTGTCCGGTGAGCCGCTCTTCAGCTCGCTCGACAAGTATGACTCCGGGACGGGATGGCCAAGCTTTACGAAACCCCTTGAGCCGGAGAACGTCACGACGAGAAAGGACTGGAAACTCTTCTCGTTGAGGACCGAAGTGAGGAGCACGCACGGGGATTCACACCTCGGTCACGTTTTTCCTGACGGGCCCGCGCCGACGGGGAAGCGTTACTGCATGAACTCGGCGTCGCTGCGGTTTATCCCCAAGGAGGATCTGGAGAAGGAGGGCTACGGGGAGTATCTGAAGCTCTTTGCAAGAATCAAAAAAACTATGAACAGATGAGGAAAATAAAGAAAAGCTTCTTAGGAAGCTTCTGCATTATTTAGGCCGGAGTGGTATTACCGAGCCTCCGCTGTTTTTTAGTGTGCCGGACGCTACCATGTCAGCGCCAGCCCACTCAATGAATTTTAACATTTGGTCGCGATTATAGCGCGTAATGCCGATGCGTTCAAACGGCACGGCACTCACATGACGACACCACGTCTCCAACTCCGACAGGCAGGAAACCGTTCCGTTGCCGCTGCCGCCGGCCGCCGCTACAAGATTGATTTTTTTGCCCGCAACACTGCTTTTTTCTTTTCGGAACGCTTCACAACGGCGAAAACGGTCGCAAAAATATTTCATATGCTCGGAAGGCTGTCCAAAGTAAACCGGCGTAATCAGAAAAATTCCTTCGGCTTCTTTTAGCGTTTCCTGTAGCATCGGCAAACAGTCGTCAATCACACAGCGGTTTTCACGGATACATTCGCCCCAGCCATCTTCACAAGTCAGGCAGCTTTCGATTTTTTCACGACAAAGATCAATGATTTGACCAGTCCCTCCTGAGTTTTCAATGCCCCGGAGAGCGGCTTTTCCGCACGCCGCGGTTAATCCGTCTGTATTCGGACTTGATGTTATGATGGCATACATTCACAGTGCCTCCAAATTTATTAGAAAATATACGCTACTTTTTCCGTGTTCTGGTGGTGAACTGAAGCATAGACACTCAATGTTTTCATGGTGGTTGCCCTTGATGATGCTTATTTTTTAATCACAGGTGCAGTGATGGCAACAACGTTATCGATCATATTTAGCAAGTTTTCGACTTTTTGCCGTTGTTCGAGCGCCGCACGTCGAAGGGTTTGTTTTCCTTGCTCAGTGATTTCGCAAACAATCTTTTCACGCCCTCCCGTCGGCTCTCCCGCCTCGATATCACCCGCCTCTTTGAGTTCGTGAAGACTCGGATAGATGTTGCCAGCGGTCGCCTTAAAGCGCCCGTGACTACGTTCTTTGATGAGTTGTGCCAGTTCGTAACCGCTCATAGGGCCTTCAGTAAGAAGAAAGTACAGGACGAAGAGCGAATACACTTTAAGCTTCTGTTGTTCAAATAGCCCGTGTTCGGTCATCATTCAA
>PMYA01000068.1 GCA_003170935.1 Methanobacteriota archaeon | reverse complement strand
AAACAAAAATTGAACTTTTTCAATTTTTAATGATTTCGCTCGACGCGAATCGTTAGTGACAAACGTCCTGAAACAGTCAAGTGGATTTAGGAGCGTTTGCGAGTGGGCATCTGCCGTCGGTTTCTCCCCAGAACCCACTTGAGCCGAAATCAGTCTTGTTTGTTCAACTAGTCGCTACCAAAGCGCTATTTCTTATACTTTTCAAGGAGGTTTTGAGCCTCATCCCAGTTGTAATCATAGATATGCATCGAGTTGCCAACTGTGCATAACGTCCCCATCTTCAGTCCGGTAGGTTCCAAAAGCTCTTTTTTAACTAGGGAAATAAATGCATTAATGTTGGCTTCATACGCTTGAAAGATGTCCCAACTTCGGTACATGATGTGGACGTCAAGCCTCTCATTGCTGTGTAGGTACACCCATATTCTCTGAAAGCACGGTTGGTCTTCGTCCTTTTGACAGTCAATTTGTGGGATCCACGTAATTGCCTGAATACGCTTCGATCCGACGCGTTTTTTTAATAACTGGTTTTTCATCCAATCTAACTGATCGATTCCGTGCCCCTCTACGAGTCGCTCCAAATACGTGTATTCGAAGTGGTGTTGATGTAAGTAAGCGCGATCGAACTGTTTTTTATATTCCTCTACCCGAGCCTTCGAACAAAAAGTATCACCTTTATGCCAACCTAGCGTAGGCCTGTCGATTTGGATCATTCCCATCAGGATCTGGCGCGCTTTAACTTCGTACTCGGTATCCACCACGTTGCCAAATTCCATGATGTGTCTGACTGCTTTATACCACGCCTCTGGAACTGTGAGCGTTGTTATGGACATCATTTTAGCATAACCAGAACGTTCGGCATAACCACGTGATCGTTGTATTCATCCAAAGCATTCACACTGGCCAGCGCTGAGGTGTCTTACTTCTGCGCTTGCTGCGTGAAGAAAAAGCCTCGGGAGGGATTTGAACCCCCGACCTATTGATACCTTGCTCCGCAATCTTTAGCACCTGACGCATTCCGACGCAACTTTTGCGAATACAGTTACAAGTCAATCGCTCTTCCAGGCTGAGCCACCGAGGCGCTTTGAGCGATTTTACTTAGGCCCGCCGATACTTATACGTTTTTGATGTATAGCTATAAGGCGTTGGATTTACGAATGGGGCGGCTAACATACTCATTCGAACGCACTCGCCTCAACAAGCGCTTGAATCCCGGGCAAGGTCTCTCCAGCTAAGAAATTTATGCACGCTCCGCCCCCGGTTGAAATGTGAGTGATATGCTTATCAATACCAATGTTTCGTGCTGCGGCTGCGATGTGGCCCCCGCCTAGTATAGAGAATTTGGATTGAGCTGCTGCTTTTAAAGTTTCATCGGTTCCTAGGGCAAACGCCTTTTGTTCGAACACTCCGGCAGGGCCGTTAATCACAACGGTACCTGCCGCTTTGAGTTCTGTTGAATATGCTACAATTGTTTCTATGCCGATATCGTATATTGGATAGGCTTTTGGCAATGCTGAAATTGGTGTCTCTAAACGTTTTCCATTGTCATTTAAAGCCACATCAAGGGGCGTTACTATTTTACCGTCGTAGTTATCTAGCAATCTCTTACAAATTTCGATATAATTGCCGTATCCAGAAGATCTAATGTATTCGAGGTTTGGAGGTCCAAGGTCAATTCCCCCTGCAGCCAAAAAGATATTCGCTACGAGGCCCGAAACAAGCACTTTGTCAGCGCTTCCTTTAGCGAGAACGTGCTCAATGACTCTGATACTATCATCTGCTTTCGTCCCCCCGAGCATGAAAAGTCGCGGCCGCTGAGAGGTTGTCAGCGCTTTTGTGAGCATTTCGACCTCTCGCTCTAACAACTTTCCCGCTCCTGAAGTCAAGGCTTGCGGAAAAGCGACAACAGAAGTCTGTGCGCGGTGTGCTGTTGCAAACGCGTCATTTAGAAAGACATCACAAAGTAGGGATAGCTGTCTAACAAGATGCGTTTTAGCAAGATCTTCTACGGGAGCCTTGAGCATCTCTTCCGAACTAAAACGAACGTTTTCGAGGAGAGTAATATCCCCTATTTCCATCTCTCGTATTGATTGCCGGACGTTATGTCCATAAATGTCGTCGACATAGGCAACATCTTTTCCGAGAAGCGACGAGAGCTTCTCGCTGTGTTGCTTCATAGTCGTGAAATCTCGCTTCCCGGGCCGGGACTGGTGGGCGAGGAGCACCGTCTTAGCATCTTTCAAGGCTTCAATGGTAGGAATATGGCCGCGAAAACGAATGTCATCGAGAATTTCTCCATTGGGCCCAATAGGTGAATTCAAGTCGACGCGAACTAGGACCACTCGTCCGTGTGTGTCGAGGTCATCCATCGTGAGAAATGGCGGCATAGTCAAAGTGTATGTCAAAACGTAACATATAAGCGTATCTAATTGGCCTAAAATGGCGTTGAAGCGAGTTTTGAAGCCGCTAAAAAGCCTCCACAGCCTCTCAACGCGTTCAAACTGGAAAGAGCGAAGCCGTCGCTCAGGCTGGAAATCGAGAAACTCTTGTATTCTTGGGATATCGTAATTAATGGGCTGATAACGGTATCAAGAGCGAGCCGCAAATTTCCGATCCACGGTATAGCAGGTTGTTGTGCAACACCGATTATCCACTCTGGCTTAACTGGTTCGATGAATGGCGATCCGCCATAGAGCAACGGCTGATCATAGTCTTGGTTATGGTCTCCCTTAGTGATGAATCCGGCGTGAGCAGCCGTTTGATTGTTTGGCAGACGGTCGCCAGCGTTTACCCAATACATCGCTCGGTGTATGATTGGCGTCACCCGTTCGCCATTCGGCCGATAGATGATGACGTCACCGTAGTCGCCGAACCTCTGGTAATCAGTGGCTTTCCCGTCGTTGTAGGTTACTACTGACACTCTGTTTAGCCCTCGATTATACACAACGTCGCCGATGTTTATGTGGGGCACCATGCTTCCCGATTGTACAGCCACCAGCGGGCTCTCAGACCCTGAGTACCAATACACAATCGACAAGATCACGGCAACAACAAGAAATGCAACTATTATATCACGCAGAAGCGCTAACCAATAATTATCAGTCTCCCACAATTTCTTCGTTCGTTCTCTGGATTGATCTTGCATGTATTTCAGTTGAAAAGTGAAAAACGGAACTAAGCTGGTAGATATGTGACGATAGTTGTAATTGCCGCTTTATATACCCTGCCGACATGGGGTCGCGGGTCTGCGGCAGTCCTACAAAGCGCTTCGATGCATAAGCGCACAGGTTCTAGCTAATGAGTACGGGAAATGGAGGATTTCGCCGGGCAAGTTTTGGCTCATATCTTTTCGAGAGTGCCCCCAGTCATGACCTATTATGATTCGAACAGACATAATTGAGAGATTTTCTGACAGCGGCTTTCTAATTAACCAAGAAGCAGTGGTGATGATTCAGGAAAGCGAGCTGCCATTGGCAGTAGTTGACGAGGTTTTGAGGAACGTTGACGAATCTGTGCTAGTTGTTGCCCCCTCTAACGTCAACACGGCTAAAGAATTGCTGAACTCACGGAAAAAAAATGTGAAGCCAATGCTTCTGTTCGAACATAACGAAGGGGACATTTCGGATGTCATAGTTCAGAACCAATTCAGTGAAACGCAAATTGCTGGAACGCGCCTACGTCAACACCAGCCACTGCCTATAAAAATTCTGGCAGACATTACCGAGAGTTCCAATTGCGTAGGAACGTACGAAGAATTCGTACAATACTTTAGAAATCGGTACGACCGGCTCAGCGAAATTGTAAAGAGGCGGCTTGCTACTCGACCAATCGAGAGCTTGACGTTTTTAAACCGCAGACGCGAGGCCTTGTTCGACGATGAGTTTACTAAAGCCGGAAAGATCTCTATCGCAGGCATGGTAAACGAGATGCGCGACACACCAAATGGCCACAGGATAATCGAGTTGGAGGACCCTACAGGCTACTTCAGTGGAATTGCGTTGAAAGATAAAAGCGCATACAACGCAGCACTTCAAGTGGTGCACGACGAAGTGATCGGTATAACGGGGTCGCTCTCATCTGATGGAAAAGTGATCTTTATTGACAACATTACATGGCCTGAAATCCCCCCGCAAAACCAACCCACACACTCAGCGACGGACGTGTACGTGGCCCTCACCTCTGACGTTCACGTTGGTAGCAACACGTTCTTACTAAACGCCTGGAAAGATTTTGCCGACTGGATATCGTCGAGCGATGATGAAAGAGCGCGCAAAACTGCTTATGTTATCGTGGCCGGCGATTTGGTGGATGGCATCGGGGTTTTTCCGAATCAAGAAGAGGAATTAGCCATTGACGACATCGACGATCAATATGCAGAAGCAGCCACCCTTCTCGAAATGTTACCATCAGGCCTCTCTATCATTGTTTCTCCGGGAAATCACGATGCAGTTCGACAAGCAGAACCGCAGCCTGCCCTCTCAAGCGACTTTGCAAAAAGTTTCAGTAACAACGTAAGGTGCGTGGGCAATCCTTCGCTGATTGAACTGTGCGGCGTCAAAATACTCATCTATCACGGCAGGGCGCTGGATGATATAATCGCGGCAGTTCCTGGTTCCTCATATAGCAACCCCGACGGTGCGATGAAGGAAATGCTAAAAAGACGGCATCTTTCGCCGGTATATGGAAATAGGGTCTCTATCGCGCCAGAGAGCACAGATCACTTCATCATCGAAACGATACCGGACATCCTCCATTGCGGTCACGTTCACACCATAGGTGCATCGCAATATCGAGGCGTCACTGTCGTTAACTCAGGGACTTGGCAAGGCCAAACGAAGTATCAAAAGTCACTAAACATTAATCCGAGACCGGGGGTTATGCCAATCTGCAATCTCGCGTCGTTGGAGACAACATTCATTGATTTCTTAAAAAATAACGGTCACGCATCCTCTTAGAAAAAACAGTTTCCTCTATTCTACCTGTAGTTTTTTTAAACCCTCGATTATTCATCTTCGCAACGAAAGTCTACGAACTTTCTCGCATCTTAGTTGAGGGGGACCACAACATTTTTTTAAACGCCTAGCTCTGTGTGGTGAATACCATTCCAACCGCTGAATTTGAAACTTGTGCGGACGATGCTCTACATGGGCCTCAAATCGAAGCCATTAGATCATCCATTGAATACAATCCCGGCGGCTGCTTTACGATAAATCTTGTCGCTAACATCGCGCCGCTGACAAATGCCTGTCTGCTCTGGGCCTGATGGCTAATTTCAAGCCGTTCGCCATCTCCGATGAACGACACTGAATGATCGCCTACGATATCCCCTGCGCGTATAGAATAGGATCCTATCGACCGTGCTCGATCGACCTCTTTGATGATATCGATTGCTTTCACTGCCGTCCCGCTTGGAGCATCAATTTTGTGCTTATGGTGTGCCTCAATGAGCTCAGCGGCGTAAGCGGCGCTTGGAAGGCTCTCTGACGCTTTCTTCACCAACTGAAAAAACACGTTAACGCCGATCGAAAAATTCGGAGAGATTATCGCGGCTGTTTGGCTTTCGATCGCTTTCTTCGCTTCTGCACGTTGTTCGGGAGTGAATCCCGTTGTTCCGACAACGAGTCGTACTCCAGCGTCTGCGGCTTTTTTGATAATTTCGACCGATGAAGCAGCGACGGTGAAATCGACCAAGACGTCGGGTCTGACGCTTTTAAGCGTCTCAGCTAGGTTTGACGCATTTATTACATCAGAGTTACAGCTTTGCTTGTCAAAAGCTGCCACGAGTGTCATATCAGGCGCTTGTGTAACGTTGTCGATAATCATACGTCCCATGCGGCCACAAGCTCCTGTTACAGCAACTGATATGTTGTCGTTTGGTGTCATATAGCCACCATGTCCTTATTGGTGTTCTCTTAGTCTGTGTAAGCTGCGAGTGTCGCTTTGAGTTTTGCGACGTTAGGTTCTGCCATCGTAGTTAGGGGCAATCGGAGCGGTCCTCCCGCAAGTCCGAGCAAATCACATGCTTTTTTGATTGGAATAGGATTCGTCTCGAGAAAGAGCACTTTTATAAGCGGAGCTAGTCGATAATGCACCTCGCGAGCTTTTTCATAGTTGCCGTCGAGGCAGAACTGTGTCAGTTGTCCCATCAACTTCGGAAAGATATCTCCAACAACTGAGATCACACCTGTAGCCCCCAGCGCCATCATAGGAAGGGTGAGTCCATCATCGCCCGAAATGACGCAGAAATCGAGATCTTGGGTAAGCTCCATGATGTCTGAGATCTGGCTGAAGTTCGCGCTTGCCTCCTTCACCGCCGCTACGTTGCTGTACTCATGCGCAAGCGTGCTGATCGTTTCAGGATCCATGTTAATTCCAGTACGACCAGGAATGTTGTATAAAATAAGCGGAATATCGCACGCTTCTGCTACAGCGCCAAAGTGTTTGATTAATCCGCTTTTCATCGGTTTGTTGTAATAAGGGACTATCTGCAGAGATGCTTCTGCGCCCGCATCTTGAGCGTGGCGCGTCAGCCCAATTGCCTCTGAAGTGCTGTTGGATCCAGTCCCAGCAACAACAGGAACGCTTGCCGCGTCAACTGTCACGTCAATTAGTTTCTTGTGCTCGTCGAACGTCAAAGTGGAAGATTCGCCTGTACTACCACACGGCACTAACCCTGCAACGCCTCCGTTCTGGAGATATGCGATGTTGGAACGCATCCCTTCGACGTCAATTTCGTCGTTGTTCGTAAATGGCGTAATCATAGCACAATATACGCCCTCGAATTTCACGATTTTCTCCTGTTGCCTATTTCTACTCTGTGCGTAATATATCCGGCAACCCTATTTCGAATATTCTTGCTCTCGATGTTCGTGTACTCCGACACGAGCAACTTGTTCTTTTCGTAATCAGAGCTGAATACCTCCAGATGTCGGCGGAGCAGCTCTTGTGAAACGCTTTTAATGTACGTCGGTCTGATACTCCCTATGAAAATCCCCTCCTTTCCTTTTTCTTGTTAAGCTGAGATACGTTGTAATTCATTATATTATCGTCGATGAAATTTTCGCAACTTTTTTGGCCACGTGCTGCGCTGAATGGCCCAATATAAATGCCATCGGCTCTTTCGATGTGCCCTTCAGGCCGAATATGACGTCGGGGATGCCCGCGCCACGTTTCATGCTACTTTCTATTGCACGTGTAGTTTCCAGCCCGTCGATTGCTCTCCCAAGTTCGTCTGCTCTATCGAAGTCTTCTGTTGTGAGTTTAAGTTCTTGGCAGGCATCGATAACTTCGTCTGAACGTCGAACGTTCATGGCACTCTTCAAAGTGGGGTCGTAACGCAAAGCAGTCAGGACTACTCGTGCCATAGTGCGGCTTGCTCCAAATGCCACACATCCGACCGGTTTGATAGTCCCTCTGACTTTCACAATTCGTCCCTTAACTGCAGCAACATCTGCTACCTTCTTAGCGCGTGAAATTGCCATCGCTAAGTTGCTGCCGCGCTCAGGTATAAGGTTCGAGTTTATAGCCTTAATGGTGCGGAGTCCCGCTTCAACGTCGAGCAACGTGAGATAACGTTCAGCCGTATCTAACGTTGCTGCGACTTGGTTTACCACTCCGGACCCCGACCCAACACGTTCGCTGTTTTTTATTGCTTTGGTCACAAATGCCTTTGCCATTGAAGCGCTTCGGCTCACTGAGTGCCCTTTAGCGAGAAAGGCGGCCGTCGCAGCCGAAAACGTATCTCCTGCGCCGTGGGTTCCTGCCTTTATCAACTTGCCATGGAGCAGTTCGAAATCGCCATCGTAAAAAACGTCCGTTCCACTCAAATGGCCTCCGGTAACAACGACTGCTTTCGGGCCGAGGGCAAAAATTTCACACGCAGCGCGTTTCATATCTTTGAGGTTTTGTATGAGGATGCCTGAAATCGCCTCTGCCTCTCTAATGTTCGGCGTCACGACTGCTGCGTGAGGCAGAAGTCGCGCAAGGACATCTTTTGGCCTCCCCGTCATCAGCTTCCCTCCGGCTTCAGCCTCCATTACGGGATCAACTAGGATCGGAAAATCGCACTGCGAAATCACTTCAACGACGGCGTCTGCCGTCTCGACAGTCGAAAGCATGCCCGTTTTTGCGCATCGAATGTCAATGTCGGATAAAACCGCATTAATTTGAGCAACGACAACTTCAGGAGGCAAATTGAGTGCATCAACGACGCCGAGGGTGTTTTGTGCGGTTATCGCTGTCAAGACTGAGGTTCCATGTACGCCTAGAGCAGCAAAGGTGCGCACATCGGCTTGGATCCCAGCACCACCGCCAGAGTCCGATCCCGCAATCGTCATAACTGCGATCATCTACAGTGGTAATGGATCAACACTTATATATTTGTAAGCTAAATCCCCGTTTATCGCGGTTAAAATCAAAAATAACGTTCTGAAGAACTTCTCTAAACACTTTATCAACTTCCAGTGGAAATAAAGGGGTCGATTGCTTCAGTGTCTGCAGACGAGATACAATCACCCGTAGAAACCGTGAGAAAGATCTGGGATGAGCAGTACGCGTTGAGACCCGATTTCTGGAAAGGCCCTTACAATATCACTCCGATAACTCAACGGCTCGCGCCAGGCGCTTGTGTACTCGATATCGGCTGCGGCGTTGGCAGGTATCTCGTGCCGCTTGTCAGGAACGGGTTTGGAGTAGTTGGGGCTGACCTTTCGCGACAAGCGTTGACGTTGCTCGATTCTCATTATGTTAGGGTTGTTGCAGATATGCAGCAGCTTCCATTCCCAGATCGTAGTTTCGATGCGATCACGTGCTACGGAGTGCTTCAACATCTTGATCGGGCTGGGCGGAAGAAGGCCGTCGCTGAGCTATTTCGAGTTTTGAAGCATCGAGGCGTGACGTTTGTCGAAGTCATTGGGCAGCTTGATATGCGCTATAACTGCGGCAAGCGGATTGCTGCGGATACTTTTGTCCGAGGTGGAATTTCAACTTATCACTTCTCTCTTTCTAAGCTTCGCGAACTTTTTCATTTAGTAGGCTTTTCTATGCTTAACGTCGATGAAAAAGTTATAGAAAAACAATATGGGGGTGAGGTTCGAAAGAGGCATCGCATATTCATTGTAATAAGAAAGCCGTAGACTTCTTTGATCATAATTTGAGTTACTCAAGAAGTTTTAAATTAACAAGAGACGTCTATCCAGTTCGTTCTAGCGCTGAAGGCATCGTTTGCATTTAAGGTCACTTTACGAATCGGATATGAATTCTGTGGCCGTTTCAAATGGCCTTCCTCCCACGTCTGCGTTTTTCTGAGCTTTTTCGCAGAACGTGATCTGACCTCGGCAATGGCGAACGTCATCTTCTTTTCCGAGAAATCGGCGTAGAAAATGCAAACATGAGCAAGAAAATCAGCTTCAGATGGCCGCCAAAGCTTATTTATTCGTTCCTTTTTTTGGTTCGTATAGCATGCGTTCGGAAGCGGGTAGGTCAAGGTACACCTCACTCTTATGACTTTTAGGAGCCCGCCCCGGTGCGCGTAGCGGTGCGGATGAGCCGCTCTCCGATCAGCGCTGACGTACCAAATGCTACAGGGAACCAAACGGGGATCCCAAGAACGGTCGGATTCTCATAGTGCCAAACTCCGTAGTGCACGAAGAACACTTCAGCACACGTGCCAAACACAGCGACGACAAAGAAAGACCAGCGGTCATATCGGTCGTGCCACAAAGCCAAGGTGACTAAGGCTATAGCCAGCAACAAAGTAAGCGCTAAGGCGCTCTGGTTCTGAAACAGTACAATGGCAACCGCAAGCATAGAGAATAGGGAGATCTCCTGTGCAAGTTCTCTCCATAGAGACCTCATACTGCCCATAAAGCCTCTCCTTCGTTCGGGTGTCCCACGTTCTACTAAAGCAAAGAGGTGCAATGGTTATATATCTTCTCGAATCACTTTCCTTTGAAGAAATGGGGTCTTTCGCGAAAACAATACGCGCGTGGCTAGCGCTCTCGCGTCCGCCTTTCCATATTGTAGGGGTGCTCCCATTCATCCTAGGAAGTGTTCTCGCATGGTGGCTTGGCGGCAGCTTCCGCTGGGAAATACTTGCGTGAGACGCGTCTCAAAGGACGCTGCGGTGACTGTGTGTACAGGCGTTTGTGTGGGGGGTGTCGAGGAAGGACGTGGGCGGTTACCGGCGATTATCTCAACGAAGACCCGTCATGCTTCGTCTATAATAATGATGTAGAATAGGCGGCGGATTGAGCCAGTAAACCCGCAATTCTCTCGTCAGAAATGCTCGTTTCGAATTGATGTCTGACGATCGGTCGCATTGGGGTTGATCGATGAAGCTAGGTTTATTTACGATCGGACTCACCTTAAAATGAGGAACAGATGCAAAGAATTACGTCGGACCCTCCTACGGACAATTTTTCAACAAAAATTGATTCTTACCGGGTCCAAGTAGACATCGCGTTGCAAAAAGAGTTATCTCAGCGACGCGAGTCTCCTTTCTTTGCTCCGTTTAAGGACGCGTTCACTGGAGGTAAGCGCCTGCGGCCAATCCTCCTCCTGATTGCATATGACAGCGTGCGTGCGCGAGATGACGAGCCTCTTCCTGCCGCCGTTGCCGTCGAGTTAGCGCATATGGAGTCGCTCATCCACGACGACATTATCGATGGAGATGAAGTACGACGCGACGCCACGGCGTTTCACGCGAAGTATGGCCAAGAGATGGCGCTTTTGAGTGCTGATTTTATCCTCTCAATGATCTTGAGCATAGCAGCGCGATATTCAGATCCCCGTATCATGAGCGCGCTGGCCACAGCGACAGCACAGATGTGCGAGGGCGAACTAATCGAACGACTTGTCGGCGAGACGAATGAAACGGTGCCTCCAGAGGTATACAAGCGCATCGTGTTGAAAAAAACGGCCTCGCTCTTTGAGGCCGCGGCGACCATAGGGGCACTTATCGGTGGAGCGACGGCTGCAGATCTCAGCGCGCTAGCTGCCTATGCACGAGCCTTGGGCGTTGCTTATCAAATCCACGATGACATCACTGATTGGGAGCAAAGCCGAACGATTGAGCTTGATCTGCAGGACACGCATCACTCCCAAAAAGAATACCTTTTCGAGATGGCGAAAGAATTCGTCGGCGAAGCCGTGGACAGCTTGCGACCGCTTAAATCAAGCGAAGCAAAGCAGAACTTGATTCAGTTGGCAGAACGCGTTGATAGGCGGGCAATCCATCAAATATGATATCATGTCGCGCTTGACTGGCAGACCAATTACTGTGCCGTTGATTCAGCGCTTGAAAATGGACACATTCTCGAGACTCGTTCTGTGGCACGCATTGCCAATCACATTAGCTTCAAATGGGCGGGAGAATCCAAGCGTGCACGTTTTTTACGTCCGAAGAGCAACGCCCACTTTTTATTCTTCAGCACAAAGAGTCTGGCGCATGCTTTCAATGAATATATGCTCATCGAATCTGCTCGCATTCTTCTTACACGCTTTTTTATATCGTTCCGGTTCTTCTGAAACTAGCAGTATTGCTTTTTTCAATGATTCCGGATGTGCGTCCACTAAGAAGCCTGTTTGGCCGTCGATAACGGTTTCTTTTAGTGCTCCTTCATTTACACCAACGACGGCTTTTCCGCTGGCTTGTGCCTCAACAGGAACCAAGCCGAAATCCTCGTCAATGGGAGTATATATCACTCCTTTGCATGTTGCGTACAGATCCAATAAGCGCTTTTCTGGAATTATCCCGAGGATCTTCACGTTTGGAGGCAGATCTTCAAACATTTTATGATATGCGACTAGCCCCTTGTCGCGATGAGAGTATCCGCCCACGATTAGCAGATTTTCGTCGGGCAAGTTTTCGAAAGCTTTTATCTGTAAATCGACTCGTTTCTCAGGATATAATCTGTTTACTGATAACCAGAAATCGCCAAACTCTTTCGTATAGTAACGTTCTGTTGGGACAGGCGGGTAAATGACTGTAGAATCCCTATTGTAATATTGTGTTATCCGTTTTTGAACCGTGCGGCTCAACGTCAATATCTTGTCAACCTGTTTGATAGCGTTTCTGTCAAAATAACTATGCGTCGTTGTCCAACTCCACGCAACTGCTTTCTTCGCCAAGTTTGACTGGCGCGCGATATTGAAGTGTTTCAGGTCATAGAAATCCCTTCGAGGGGAATAACAGTAAGATACGTTAGGCTTGTGATTGTAAGCCGCGTAAAGTGACCAAAATCCGCTTAAAAGATACTTGTCAAATCCTGGAAAACGTACCTTTCGGAATAGCAAGCTTGATTTAATTGGACCTATGGGGGCACGGTCACCTATTTTACCTAAGTCATAGATGACGTCTTGGTCGATGCCTAATTCTCCAATGACTTCTGGATCCACATTCGCTGCCGCGATTCGCGCGTCAAATGCCTTAGCTATTGTCGCAACGACTTTTTCTCCGCCGCCTAACACGTCGAGTGAGTCGTGAAAGATTAGTAGCTGCAAATCTGAGTTCATTGCTACTTGGAGTTCCCATCTCCTATGCGGAGCGGTGACCGCTTGTGATGTTCTATAAAGTCGCTTAGTTAATAGACATCGTTTGGCAGTCCGCTGCAGAGCTGGACAAATTCCCTCATCAAAACAGGCCGAAAGCGCACAAGCTTGTAGTCCTGTCATCAGAGTTTAGACTCGCCGTACTGTAAATATGTTGGCATCCCGCCTGAAATCCGACTCGAAATATCAAAATGGGGGCAGTAACCCCGAACTGTAAAAACGCGCCACGCCACGTTCATTGATCAGCACGGGACTTTACTACCTATAGGAGGCTGGATATGGTGTATTTTTTTGAGGAACTAGCGATTCCTAAAGCTTTTTACCGATCAGTATGGCAATAATAGACGTAGAGTGGTTCCTTTGGCAAAATTTCATAAAAAAATCCGGGCTAAGCCGGATGATGTACTTGAAACCAGCGAGAGAGATGAGCTTTTGCTTGGACCCGAAGACTACGATCTGATTATTGTCGGAGCTGGGCCTTCCGGGCTTTTTTGCGCCATAAACTCTGTGCAGAATGGTAAAAAGATATTGATTGTGGAAAGAAAGAATTCCCCAGGGCACAAGCTCCTGATTTCAGGCTATGGCCACTGCAATATAACTCACGATGGAGATGTTCATGACTTTCTTGACCACTATGGAAATCATGGCAGGTTCCTGCGCCCGGCTCTTCTCGGTTTCACGAACCGCGATCTCATCTCCTCCTTCGAAGACCTGGGGCTGGGCATGGTCCAAGAAAGGGGGGGTAAGATATTCCCAGGTACTATGCAGGCCAGAGATGTGCTGGATATCTTGACCTTGCAATGCCAGGAATTGGGGGTAGTCATCAAGTGCAGTCAGGCTGTCAAGTCCATAACCAGGAGGGAGGATGGTTTTTTTGTGGGCTGTGTTGGTGGCAGCTATCACTCCAAGCTGTTGGTGATAGCCACAGGGGGGTGCTCCTATCCAGCCACCGGATCGAGCGGAGACGGCTACAGGTTTGCCGGCATCCTTGGCCACAGCATATCTGAGATCGGTCCGGCTCTAACCCCTATTTTCATAAAGGAATATCCTTTCACTGAGCTGGCCGGTCTCTCGTTTTCGGATATGAAGATCTCGCTCTATCGCCATGCAAAAATCAAAGAACATCGGGGCGATATTCTATTCACCCATGATGGACTCTCGGGCCCAGGAATTTTTGACCTATCCAGATATATCAGAGCAGAAGACGTAATTAAGCTCTCTTTTGTGCCGGAGGACAGACGAGAGGCACTGGAGGAATGGCTCGTGGAAAGGGCACGGCGTGATGGTGGAAGGAGTTTACGGTCTGTGTTGGCAAGTCTGCCTAACTTTGTGCCTCCTGGTGTGCCGCTCTCTCCCCGTTTGACAAAGAGATTGCTGGAGCTCTCAGGGATTGCCTCTGACCTGCAAATGGCTCAAATGACCCGAAAGATGCGAAATCGATTGATTGATAATCTGACAGGTCTACCTCTGGTCGTATCCGATGTTTGCGGCTTTAACCTGGCCATGTGCACCAGAGGTGGAGTGGAAACCGCTGAGGTCGATCCCAAAACCATGCAGTCCAGACTGGTCAAAGGACTATATCTGGTGGGCGAGGTTTTGGATGTGGATGGCGATACGGGGGGCTATAATCTGCAAGCGGCATTTTCTACGGGAATGCTGGCTGCCAGGAGCATCAAGAGCGATTTTGACAGAGTTAGCGGCTAACAGGATGATCACTATGCTCGACATATTGAGAAGTAGACGCAGCATCAGAAGATACAAGGATCGGGAGATAGAAAAGGAAAAGATCGAACTGCTCAAGGAGGCTGCTCTTCGCTCTCCTTCCTCTCGCGGCATCAATCCCTGGCGGTTTATCTTCATCACCGATAAAGCATTGCTGGAGGGGCTTTCCCGAGCTAAAGAGAGCGGCAGCAGCTTCCTGAAAGGGGCAGCTCTGGGCGTAGTTGTCACTGCCGCCAGGGAAGAGTCGGATGTCTGGGTGGAGGACTGCTCCATTGCCTCCATAATCCTCCAGCTTGTCGGCTCCAGCCTGGGCCTCGGCTCCTGCTGGATCCAAATTAGAAAGAGAGGGCATAGCCGCAATCTGACCTCTGAGGATTATGTTAAGCAGGTGCTTGGTCTACCTGAGGATTTCTTGGTGCAATCCATTATCTCATTCGGCTATCCCGATGAGGTGAAGAGGTCGATTCCTGCTGGAGATCTCCAGTACGATAAGATCCTAGCAAAGGAAAAAGAGTGAAAAGGGATTATATGTAACCAGGGGAAGGGACAAGCCCGACTAGGCGCATATGAAGACAATTCAGATGATTGGCCGCGCAGATGTCCGAACAATAAGCCATAAATCGTTTTGGTGTACGAGAAATAGAAGAACTGTTAATTGGATCCCTTAGGTTGGCTCACCCCCCTCCGCTACTTCTCGGCAAACGGCCAGCAACCCCGCGCCGGCCTTCTCCCAAGAGAACTTCTGGGCTTGTGCTATGCCTTTTCGGCTCATCTCTCTTTTCAATTCGTCGGCCTCGAGTACAGTGAGCATCGCCTGCGCGAGCGCTTTAACGTCGTAGGGATCGACGAGAAGGCCTGCCTCTCCGACCACTTCGGGTAATGAGGAGACGTTGGAGGCTATTACCGGACATCCACACGCCATCGCTTCAAGTACCGGGAGTCCAAACCCTTCGTAGAGCGAGGGATAAACGAAGACGTCGGCCTCTTCGTAGAGCGACAGCACCTCGGAGTCGGCCAGGTAGCCGGCTAGTTTTATGTTTATTCCCTTATTGCGCCTTCGAATGTCGTGCAGGGTTGATTCGAACTCGGGGATATCTTTTCTTAAATAACCTACGATCGTCAACTCTGCGTTACTGCTTGGATTTGCTCTATGAACGAGTTCAAACGCTTGTATCAATCGCAGTTGGTTTTTGCGAGGGGAGATATCAGACACTGTTAGTATTTTCTTACTCCCGAAGTGAGTGCGGGGACTTTTCGGGGTTACGAAGGAGCCCAGATGGATCACTGTGATTTCGGCCGTTCCTGGGCCCCAATAGCGCATCGCTTCCTTCTTGGTCGATTCAGATATAGCGACGTATCGCACAGGAATATAGACAAAGTACTTCTTCCAAACCTTATAAAGCGTAGTTTCTTTGAGTGCGACATCTTGGTCCTCAGGACACGTATAGAAAACGAAGTCGTACAGCATTTGGACCCATTTTGCCGTAGGCAAAATACCGAACTTGACGAGAAGCTGGAAAAAAAATAGAAGCGAAGACGGATCGAAGGTATAACACGGGAACCCGAAGAGGATTAAAACATCACTTGTCTTGTATAACTTAATAGTCCGTAGCAATGTCCACGGAACGAGGAATGAGCGCACAACGAACAGAGAAACTTTTTTGTTCCTCAAAAGAGAAGGGCTAACAAAGTCTTTCTCTTTTTTTGCTGCTATGACTGAAACTGATTCTACGTCGTCTGCCTCACAGAGCTTTGAAATCAGCTCTTCTGTGGCTCTCGGAATCCCATCTTTGTATTTTGAAAAAGGTGCCAATACGGAAATCTTCATCGCGTTACCGGTTCTCAAAGTCGGTTGACGTCGTAAGAGTAACGATTTGATTATTAAAGCTTTGCTTCTACCGTTAAAGCCGTAGTTTGTTAGTTTATACTAGATAGTCCTTCGATTCAGCCGTCATATCCAAGATGCGTTCGAAGTGCTCTGCCTACGATTGTTTTAATGAGGTCGACCTTATTGTGAGCAGTTCGCCGCTGTCTCGTTCGAATCTGAGACAACAACACAAAGGCCTAAAAGGAAAAAGCGATCTCGTCTTTGTCACAGCGGATGCATTCAGACGAGAGGCTCTCCTCGTAACATCGTATTAGCGGGCAGCGTGAGATAGCAACAGTTGAGGTTGGCGAACGTGAAGATCAAGAACATCGCCGACACTAGAACAAAATACTTAAACAATGCATCGCAACGCTGTGGCAGACTTGCTGCGAGGGTGAGAAGCTCCAGAGAGGCCACTTTATAGAAGTATCCTGAGCGCTTTCCACACGTCAAAAAGCGAAAACTAGATTGCAGGTGTCAGTCCGCTTGAGGAATAAAGGAACTCAGTTGAGAAGCAGAATCTCCTCAAGATGTACGACTCATCACCGTTTTCATAACAGCAAATTTAACAATCCCTATAGTCTTACGCTTCTCAATGCAACAGTGAATGTCGATGAGTGATCGAATGTGACAATCATCAAACAAAGAGAACAGCCGGCTGGAGCGGTTCGGGGTGAACTAAAATTGGCATCTGTATTGGGCCACAACGCCCTGCCAACGGTTTTAATTATTGTTTTGAATTGGAACGGGAAGGAAGATACGGTTGAATGCTTAGAATCCTTGAATCACATCTCTTACCCCAACTACGAGGTCATTGTTGTAGATAACGGTTCGACTGACGATTCAGTCGAGCAGTTAAAGGCTCGCTATCCGGAAATCAAAGTCATTGAAAATCAGGAGAACCTCGGATTTGGTGAAGGGTATAACGTCGGGATTCGTACAGCGCTGCAAGAGAACACGGAGTATGTTCTGCTCCTTAACAATGACACGATTGTGGACCCACGGTTCCTGGACGAGCTGACAAACGTGGCAGAGCTGGATCCCCGTGTCGGCTTTGCTGGACCAAAAATCTATTTCTATGACAATGATGGCCGAGGAAGAAGAGACCGAATCAACGGTGCAGGCACCAAGCTTTCTATGTGGACGGGGCGAGTCTGGCATGTCGGGGAGAATGAAATTGACAGCGGGCAATATGATCAGGTGCGGCTAGTAGATTACGTCATTGGAGCCTGTCTATTAGTGAAGACACGAGTAGTGACTGAAATCGGACTGTTAGATCCAAAGTTCTTCACCTACTGGGAAGACGTAGATTGGTGCTATCGGGGCTGCAACGCGGGATATACCTCGGTTTATATTCCACAAGCTAAGATTTGGCACAAATATGGTGCGTCAAGCGGGGGAGCTCCCAACATATACTACCTCATTAGAAATAGATTTTGGTTTATGAGGAGGAATGCTTTAAAGAGGCAATACTTCACGTTCTTACTCCGGTTTTTCTTGTATGAGTTTGTTTTCCAATGCCGAGATTTCTTGCGACAGAAGGATTTTGACTCAATAAAAACATCCTGCAAAGCGGTATTTGATGGACTCGCTCAACGTGAAATCGCCTAATTTGCAGCTCGGAAAGTGCATTCGAACTTAGCACTCACACCAGCCGTATGCTGTAAGGAATGTGTAGCAGCATCATTTTTGGCATAGTTTCTCTAGTCGTGCTATCATTGGCAATCGGCATCAAAATTAGGTGCCAAATAGCTCCTATCGCTCATGAGCCTGGTTCGACACGTTAATATCCCACACCCTAGTATAAAGATGGATGTTCGCTTGAATGGAGACCTCAACGTTATCGTGACTTATGACTTTAGTAGTAAGGGCTGCCTGTAGTTAACATGCAGGCTGACTTTAGGTTTGCTAAAACGGCTTTAAATGCGGAGAGGGACGACTCGTGACAACCGAAAGTGGCTATAGCAATCGTCGGAGAGACGCCAATGTCTGGATCGTGGACGATGCAGCAAGGCAACAAGGACGACTCCGCCAAACAACAATTGGCAAGGATGAGCTCCGTGAGACGCTTTTTACGTCGCTTGACTACATAGTTTTGCGCAGGCCGCTGCAATGCGCAGCGCAACAAAGGTACTAACGTGAAGATCACATTTGTGCTTCCTCCCTATGGTGACTATCCGACAGGGGGGCATAAAGTGGTCTACGAATACGCCAACCACCTCGTTCGCAATGGGCATGCGGCGACAATCGTTTATCTGCAGGAGCCCCTAAGGCCCTATTCTCACCGCCCCCCACTCGCGCTTCGTTCGTGGCTAGACCGTCACCGAGCGCAACTCGGTTACAAGCTTAGAACACCCAAGATCACCTGGTACGGTCTACACAGGGACATAAAGCTGGTGAGGGCAACTGATCTAGAAGCATGTCGCGTTCCTAACGCAGATGCTATTTTTGCAACAGCTTGGCAAACCGCTTTGAACGTAAGTGAATGTCCTAGGGAGAAAGGAGCGAAGTTTTATCTTGTGATGGATTTTGCGCCGTGGCTGGGCGACAAATATGAGTTAGAACAAACTTGGCGCTTGCCCCTCAAAAAAATTGCTATTTCTGACTGGCTAGCCGAACTCGTTTTACAATCGGGCGCACCTGAAGAAGAAGTTGAAGCGATACCGATCGCCGTCGATCACGACCGTTTTCGCATCACAAACAGTATACGCGGACGAGCGAAAAGGGTTATCATGTTGTATTCTGCGGTGCCGTATAAGCGATCTCAATTGGGCTTATCCGTATTATCAAAGTGTAAAGAAGCCGTCCCCAACCTCAAAGCAAGTCTGTTTGGCCCCCTCGAACAGAAACCTGCGCCGCCGCCTCCGTGGATCGAATACTATGGCTCTGTAAGTGACGGCGAGCTCATCAAATTATACAACTCAGCGTCGATCTACCTTTGCAGCAGCGCCGCGGAAGGCTTTGCCCTACCACCAGCCGAAGCGATGGCATGCGGATGTGCCGTTGCAACAACCGATTGTGGAGGAAACCGCGACTATGCTGAGCACGCAAAAACTGCGTTGGTATCAGCGCCCGATGATTTTGCATCCTTGGCGAACAATGTTCTTCGGCTGCTGTCTGACGAAGAACTGAGAGTCAAAATTGCGCGTGCAGGAAGAGACCGAATCGCAGAGTTCACGTGGGAGGAAAGCACGCGGCGTTTAATTGAATCCATAAATCGTCATAGCTGACTTTTGAGTGCCAGTGAATAGCTCAGCAAGCTTCGCTGCGACTGTTTTGCCCGCACGTCTATCAATCGAAAAAAGAGGGCGATTAGGTTTCATTTCAAACTAAGCGAACCCAATAACAAGAAAAAGAACACCAATAAGCTCTAAAGAACTCAAAATCTATTTAGACGATAAGGATGCCAAAGTTTGGAAGACCCTGCACTGACCAGCATCCAGCAAACCCCTCTTCCGACAGACCGAGCCGTTTGTTGTTGCCTATTTGTATTCATTCTGTTTCGTTTACGTCTAATCACTGTGACTTGGTCTCAACTCGCGTAGAAGTGTCATCGTCTCGGTGAAGAGCCTCCTATCCAATACAAAAACGAAGAATGAGTAGCTCAACAGGCTTGCAGCGGTCACGATGACTATGATAGTCACGTCCTGCATGTTACTGAGTCTCTCGAGAGAGGCCCGAAGGAGAAACGCGATTATCCCGAACGCAATCGTTGCCAATATAATCGGCCGTAGCTTTGCCAAGAAGTGCCGCACTTTCAGGTCTACCAATCGAAATGCAACTGCAAAAACAGGGTAAGCCAACAAGTATGATGCTATCGTGTACGCGATTGCAACCCCCTCGACACCGCCACGAAGTCCGACGGCAAAGGCAATAGCGACTACAATGGTCGTGAAGATGCTCAACTTGAACAAAACGTCGGTCCTGCCCTGCGATAGGAATATCCAACCTACGTTTGCCCCGATTGACTGTTCTATTGCTGCTAGAGACAGAATCTGAACCAGCACAATCGCGCTAATCCATTTTGAACCGTAAACCACTCGGATAAGCTCAGGTGCCGTGACAAGCAGCCATGTCATCGTAGGGAAGGACACGGCTGCAATGTACCGGTTAGCGTCAACATAAGCTTCGCGCACCTTCTGTTTGTCGTGCTGGATTACTGAAAGTGCGGGAAACATGACGCGCCCGACGACATCGGAGACGTTGCCCAACGGAAGGAGGAGCAAGTTATAAGCCAAGTTGTAGAAGCCGAGCGGAGTCGCGCCAAGAAACCTCCCAATGAGGAGATTGTCTAGGTTGCGCTGAAAATAGCCAAGGAAACTGTTTCCTGTGAGGTTCATTCCAAACCTTAACAACCCTTTCACCTGTCCGAAGCGAAGCGAAAAATGCGGAACCCATCGAGAGTAAATCCAAGTAAAAACGACTGTAATAGTAGCAGAGAGCACCGTGTTCCAAGCCAAACTCCAAACTCCGTATCCGGAGAGAGCCAAAAAAACTGATATAGGGCCAGCTATTCCAATGCTGCAGATGCCGATGATCGCGATAGCTTTGAAATTCATGCTCTTTGTAAGCAGCGCGCTCGGCACGTAGCCAAATGAAGAGATGAAAAAGGTCGTGGAAATAAACACGATAAGGGGCGTTAGTCTCGGCTCAGAATAGAACGCAGCTATCAAAGGCGCAGAAACTGCAAATGCTGTCGTCAGCAACGCGCCTAGGCCGAGACCTATCCAAAAAATAGAAGATAACGCCCCATCAGTAACCTCTTTTCTTTGTACTATGGCGGATGACAATCCAAAATCTGAAAATATAGCCACAAAACTCGAGAACACGACTATCATGGCCATCAGTCCAAAATCGTTAGGGGTCAGTAATCTCGCCAAGATCGCAGAAAGCAGTATTTGCGTCAGCAGTCGAGCTACTTGAGAGGTCGCAGACCAGCCAATGCTGCGTACGGTTTCCGTTTTCAGGGTCATCCTAATTCGCGGCAGGAGGCTCTTTCGCGCGCGCTTCTCGCAAGTTCACCGGCGTCGCGTTCGATCTGTTAATGCTGTCCGGCAAACCTCAAAGTCTCACGCAGTATTAAATCTACTCGGATGTCAAGCTCGCCAACACAGACGCACGCCTTTCAACGCACCTTTAACACGTAAAACCTGTTATTTCATTCGAGCGCGCAACGAAACGACGTGCTATTGTCATATAAAGAAGTTATTGCCGAGGCAATCTTTTCGTCTTTGTTGAGCCTGTTAGAGATCTCTTCATGCATATCGACGTCTGATTTAACGCGTAGTCGAAACGAACGAACCTGACGGATTGATCCTTCAGTTGTCTTCTGTTCCGGGCTCATTTGATGCGACGATCTACTTTCCGGTTCGTAAGCGCCACATCGCGGTGCTCCTGACTTACACAAAGGGATTGCCGCAATTGCAGCTGTGGAGTCCTGTAACCTTTACATACACGACGCCGTTGAGACTCTCCTCGTAGCAGAAAAGGTGCGGCACGGCGGTAAAAATGCCTTTCTGGGATACATGCTGGCCGGCACTGACGCCGTCGCCCTTGACAGCACAGGCTTTGACCCGCTGCAGCGGCGGGATCGTTCTATTACTCACAAGAAGGTCAAGGACGTCGCACATCACAAACCATGTATCTTTGGGCGGTTCGACAAAGAGAGCTCTCAGCGGTCTCACAACGCCGTTTATTTGAACAGTATGGTTAAAAACGTTCGCACGTGTTTAACGACACTCACTTAAGTTGTTGCATTGCTCTCAAAGTTGAGTCTGTGTCGCGAAACTACGACCTTCAATTTATCGGCACAAATATAGCCAGTGTGCAAAGAACGCCGATAAAAATCGCAAAGTAGCTGAAATCAATGCGTTCGGCGATCTTAAGAAGGACGTTTATTGTCAGCAATCCAAAGGCGAAGGCGACGACGACAGCTAGGAGCGCATACGCGTTATAATAAATACCCCCCTTTAAAATCTGCAAACCGATCTCAGCGCCGATGACGGCGGGGATATAGAGAAGGAAGCTGAGATTGAGTGCGTCTGTCGGCGCGTAGCGACGTAGCAGCAAAGTGGAAATAGTGAGACCCGATCGACTTAGTCCGGGGAGCGCGGCAAATCCCTGAATGACACCGACGAGCAACGCATCCTTAACTGACATACTCTTGTTCGCACTCACCGTTCTTCGAGCGTACTTTTGGAAGATGCCCGTCACGATGAGCAGGACACCGATGAAGAAAAAGGCAACGCTGCCAGTGATGTGGATTTTGTCCAATCCAAAGACGATCAGCGGAGCGCCGATGAGTCCGGTAAAAAACGTCGCGATGATCAAGAACGTCGTAAGCCGGTTATAGGCACTCGGGGAGCGCACGTTGGAGAAGTAGTGGGGAAGGTTTCTGACGATTTGTACGACTTGGACCCTATAAAAAAGTATGACCGCAAAGAGCGTTCCAAGGTGAAGCCAGATAGCATAGTAGACGGCCTCAGAGAGGGTGACATCAGCGTTGAAGAATTTTATCATAACGAGCGAGACCATCGCCTTGCTGCTTATGGGGAGCCACTCCGTGACGCCCTGCACAATCCCGAGGATGATTGCCTGTATAAGCTGTGTAATATCCATAATCACCTGTCTCGCTGCATAGTCTTAGTACGGTGAAATCTTAACAATAGGCATGGCCCAGCGCGCTGTATGATCTAACAAATCTGAGATCCTCGAGCCAGATCCAAGCTTTGAGTCTTGCGGTTCGTGAATAAACCTTAGATTTGCGAGCTTATAGACGCCGAGAAATTAATCAACCGAATTTATCGTTATAGAGTTCTATTGAATGTATTATTGCTTTCTTAGCGCTCTCTGCTCCTTCCCACCCAACTACTTCAGTTTTCTTTCCTTCAAGCTCTTTATAGACCTTGAAAAAGTGTCCGATCGCCTTCATCTTGTGAGGCGGTAAGTCGTTGAGGTCTTTGACCTCCGCGTACATCGGGTCTTTGTCGGGTACTGCTAGGACCTTGTCATCATTATCGCCGCTATCGATCATCTTCATCAAGCCGATTGGTCTGACCGCAATGAGGCAACCAGGGAAGGTTGGTTCGTCTATTATCACCATGACGTCCAAAGGGTCCCCATCATCGTAGTACGTCTGGGGAATGAGCCCGTAATCTGTTGGATAGTGCACCGGCGAATAAAGCACTCGGTCAACTGCAAAGATACCAAGCTCTTTCTCATATTCGTACTTGTTCTGCGACCCCTTTGGCACCTCGATAAGCGCATACACAACGTCGGGCGGGTTGGGGCCGGTAGGAAGCGATTTCCACAAATTAGTCACGTTAACACCTGCTGCCTTATAACCATCCTAGCTATATAAAAAATCCTCTAAAGATTAGACGCGACCTTCAGCAGTGCTCTAGGCGCAACTTGTATGTATGAGTGACGGAAAGCTCGCTTAGCAGCAGAAGATTACGCTTCACGGTCTTTCGCTCTCAACGTATGCAAGGGCATCCAAAGTTTTTAGCCGCTGATCGACGTTAAGATGAGCGATCATCCATGACCTTACTCGCAACTCCAATTTGCTCGTTATGCAAGCACTTTCGCGACGTCGTCTTTCCCGGAGCGACGTGTGACGCATATCCAGACGGCATTCCACCGGCAATCCTGTCTTGGGAACATGATCACCGCGTGCCGTTTCCTGGGGATAAAGGAATTCTTTTTGAACCGCAAGACGAAGAAGCAGACCAGTTTGTCAAGCGATATTTTGGTGGCTTCGAGTCATCATAATCATAGGGGGCTACGCACTGAAACTCTGTAACAGGCGTAGCGTTTGAGAAGCGTGTTTGATTCAATGAGTTGTCCGAAGCTTTCTTAACAAAACACATTTCAAGGAAGTTGTGTGGTGAAGCGGGTGAAAGTCCCTTGTGAGCAATTACTTTCGCGCTGCGCTTACCAAACCGTTATTTTAAGCGGTTTTAACCTTGTTGTGATGCTTAACGACTTAGCAGAAATGGACGCGTTGCTCTTTGAACTCGGCGACCTGTCGGGCAAGCGAGCGGAAAACGCTGCTGAAAAGCTTATGCAGAGGTGCTCTCACAGCGGTGAGGCATTTCAATACCTCCAGGATAGGATGTATGACGTTACAATCCCGGAACGGGCGCGGAACCACGTTTATCTTATAGTCGCGAAGATCCGGACGTGGATGAGTCGTAACGACACGTATGGGTGGCAAGAATCCGGTTACGCTTACTAGTTGAGGAACGTATCACGCCGATACGGGTCTGAACGTGCTGCGTTAATCGCACGAGGTCTGCACTGAGGTGAAAGCGCTGCACTCACTCCTATTATTTTCTCCCCTGTATTAAGTCGGCGTTTTTTTAATATTTACACGAACAGTCAAGATAACGCAGTAGTCGTCTTTGTTGTGATGATCGCTCCGCTTGCAACCGTTGCTACCACCCAGCTTGCAGCGTTTTCATCATATCCAAAGAGCAACGCATATAATGCGGGGTTTTCTGAATCGCTTGCTTTGTAGCCGTACCATTTCTCGTCAATTCTCCCAAAGACAGTTTGACCGGTTCCGAGCGCTATCTTCGATTCGTTCGTTTTGACGTACCCCTCGTCACTCTTCTTTTTCATGAGTTCGAAATACCTGCCGTATGAAGTGTTTTCTGCTGAAAAAAGTTGGACCGTGAAGTTCCAACTTTGCCCTTTTTCGTCTGCATAGGTGCCCACATAGGTTTTGGGGGTAACTTGCGTGAATTTGCTAATAGCATGCCAGCCGCTCAGCACGAAGGAAGCATCGTACGATACGGAAAGATTCTGCGGCGTGGCTGTAGGTGAGGAGCGTGACGTAAGTGAAGACAGACAGCCGCTGGTGAGAACGGTGGCTACGATAGCCGCGGCGAGCACTGCTTGTAACTTTCGCGACGTCATGTGCACTGCTTCCCCCCACACACGAGGTAGGAGTAAGTGTGCATAGAA
>PMYA01000105.1:2526-34366 GCA_003170935.1 Methanobacteriota archaeon | reverse complement strand
ATAGTCTTGGCTACGAACATGATGATGACAAAGGTGGTCGGGCTAAACTCTTCAATTCCCGCGACGATAGGCACCACATCGCCGGCAAAGGGAATCCACGGCGAGATTATCAGCAGTGCGGCCCCATATTTACCAAACCAGGCTTGGACCCTCTTTTCACGATCGGGATTATGAAAGGGAATAATCCTCCGAATCCCATATTTCCCTAGAAGGTAACCCACCGATGCGCCAAGCACCGACGCAGGAATCAGCACCAACAGGATGACGAGCGGACTCACATTCTCGCTCAGCAGCAGCGCGACTGTCGGCTCTGTGGGGATAGGGAGCACTGATGAGGTCGCGCTGATGAGCAACAGTTCAAGCAAGCCATAGTTAGTGATGAAAGGCAGTGATAAGTACCCAGTCACTTTGATCGGTTACTCTCTTCTATGCGTTGATAAAAAGGTAGTGACGATGCCGCCCGGCCAAACGGTAGCATTTTGTTGCATCAGATCAACAACATCGCTTATATCAACGCGGCCCGTTATCCAGCCCCCCATTAACAACACCAAGCTATCTGGGCCTGTTTCAGAACTTTCAAAATTCCTTATTTGTTGATCCCTTCAGCTCCATATTGAGGGAAACGCCTACTACGGTCCGGATGCCTACGACGAATGCTAGAATAATAGCCTGATCCAATGTGGGAGTAAGTACGGTCCTCACTAGGTCATTCGCAACAAAAATATCCAAAGCGAGAAGGATTTTGGGCGTATAGTTCAGTCGAATAGCCGTATAATCTGGGGCTTTTCGACGAAACGCGTTCGTCACAAGTTCCAACGCAACGCGGGCGCTTCCGTAGAAAATGAGAAGAGCGCCTACAAGCTCGAAGAAAGTGACAATCCAGCTAACAACGGTGACCCAATTTATGATGTTCTCTAACATGTGACAAGCAGCTTGGCTTGTTATCGGTCATACTTGCTAATAACTTTTTTTTCTAGGGTAAGGGTAAGACGAGTTCCAAGGTGCGATGTCCCCCTTAAAAATCTTCCATTGAGGAATGCCAATCGAGTAACGGATGGTCCTGCCTCGATCAGGCCTGCCACTTTCCGCATCGCACCTGTAGTCAATCGGGTAGGTTAATATTGGCCACTTGCCCGAGAAAGCCGCCGTAAGGTGTGACACGAACACACTGTCACGCTTTTCCACGCAATCGCTGCCTCACGCGGCCTTATGAAACTACTCTGTGTAGTGTGGATCGGAGATGAACGTTATGGCAACGAACGTAACGACCACAAAAAACGGGGGCTGCTGGTATGGCCTCCACTTCGGCTGCTTGTACACAAACGATCTAGACTGCACCAAGTGTGCAGAGCGCCTCGCCAACGCCGTGAACGGCGTGCTTCCCCCCACGTCTTTAAATAACGTATAGCTATCATTCCGCCCTCTTACGAGGTGATAACTGATGACCACGGAAGACGAGTTCACAAGTCGTTTAATCGGGTTCGGGCTCAGTGAAAAGGAGGCCCAGACGTATCTTCACTTGATTAAGTACGGCCCAAAGACTCCGTCGCCGCTCGCCAAATCGCTGCACACCTATCTTGAGGATGTGCACCGGACGCTCACAAGTCTTATCGAAAAAGGCAAGGTGCATCTCTCACGATTCACCTACAGTATACGCCGCTGTGGACATTGAGGTCGCTCTCGACGCCGCGCAAAAATAAGCACGCCAGCGGTCGCCGCTAAAGACTATAACGCCGTGCGTCAGAATATAATTCTTGTTTGACTGATTCCACTGTAGCCTAACGCCCATTTGTTCACAGAATTTGCGGAGATCGTCTGTGGACTTCTTCAAAGTTGTTTTATAGTAATGAGAACCTTGCTAGCGTTAATTTGTGATAATCGGCGCTTTGCGAATATACTTTGTATCCTTTACCTGTTTAAGCATGAAATCGGCTAAGTCAGCGCGGGATATATGTGTCCCCTGCTCATTACGACCCGGATAGCCGGTCTTGACATTTCCTGTCTTTGGCTTATCATCGAGCAGGAGGATACGTACTAGTGTCCAATCAAGATTGGATGCGCGAATCACTTCAGACCAGCCGACTATGTCTGCATAAGCGTCTGGTGAAGTGGTCTTGACAAAGGTGATCATTGTCTTAAGCTTGATGCCCAACTTATCATTCGGGTCTTTCGAGCTGGCGGTGGATAGTGCGATCAGTCGGCGTACACCGTATTTATTCATCGCCGCTATTATGTATCTCATTCCTTGCGTTATGGGCGTACCTTTTGATTTGCCCGATGGCCCCATGACACTGATAACGGCGTTGACGCCGGTGATAGTACGCTCGATCATCGCTTCGTCGGATAACTCTCCCTGCATAATCGTCAGGTGATCATGCTTTATTGTAAGCTTTGACGGGTTGCGGGCATATGCAACAACATCGTATCCTTCCGCAAGTGCCTGTTCTACCAGTAATTTTCCTACGTTCCCCGAGGAACCGAAAATAGCTATTTTCATAACAAATTAAAGCAGTTGCGTCATTCACCAAACGTTTGTATGAATCCTACGTGGGTCGAATCTGTTTTGTTTCGGCGGCGTTTCAGCCGGATAGCCTACTGCCACAAACGCAAGCGGCACGACGCCCTCAGGGAGCTGGCAGTGCTTGGTAAACCCAATCACCCGACGGTCCATCGGGTCCATCGGGTACACCCCGGTCCACACCGCCCCTAATCCAAGCGCATGAGCAGCAATAAGAAGGTTCTGCGTAGCTGCAGAGCAGTCTTGCACCCAGAATCCAGGGGCGATGAGGTTCCGCGTATCGCCGCAGATAAGTATGCCAAGGGGTGCGTGTGCTGCCATCCGGGCAAACGGGCTAAACGTCGGAATAGCGTCGAGCATTTCGCGGTCTTTTATGACGATAAACTCCCACGACTGCTGGTTCACCGCCGACGGCGCACTCATCGCCGCCGAGAGGAGTTTCTCTACGATCTCATCGTTAATCTCTTTTTTTTCGTATTTTCGCACGCTTCTACGCGTTTGAATGGCTTCTAGCGCGTCCATGATCTTTGTCCTCCGGTTCGTTTTTTAGTTGGCTCTAATCTCAATTGCTTCCTATTGTTACTTAGTGTTTTATTGATCGAATCGTTTTGTAGTATTATATCTCGTGCAAAACACATACAGTTCTTTACGTAAGTCTGCAGTATCTGTATCGTGCACTTGTTTAGCGACCTGGGGACACTGCAAGCAACTTAGGTTTGCTTTGTGAGCGCTGTCACAAGAAAGAACACAGCATAAGGTGGCATGAATTAACCTCCCTGTTTTTGGTGCCATCATATAATAAGAGATAGAACGCAGCGAAACGATAACACTTAAGCTATTACACCGCCGTTTTGCCGTTTTGATTGGTGCAAAATGAAACAAAAACTCGTAGCATTGTTTCTGATTATAACGAAGGCACGGTGGGTGAATTGAGAACGGATCAACCAGACTACGGCAATTGGGTCTCGGTGAGAATACTCTACGCTTTGGGCGCGCTCGCGATTCTTCTGCTAGGCCTCTCTTTCGTATTTCCTCTTGTTATCGTCGGGGCAACAGCATTCCTCGTGGCGTTGGGGTACTTCATGTATGCGCGGTATCGGTTCTCCCTAAGAGGTGGGGACTTACAGGCGCAAATCCGTGAACTTGTGTTGCACTCTGTAGAGTGGGACGGAGAAGGCCACGCCCTCGACATCGGGTGTGGAAATGCCGCCCTTACCATTAACATGGCCAAACGCTTCCCCACCGCGCGCGTCACGGGCATTGATTATTGGGGTGGAAAGTGGGGGTATTCACGAGCCGTTTGTGAGCGCAACGCAACGATTGAGGGGGTGGCGGACCGCGTCAACTTCCAAAAAGCAAGCGCTTCGGCCTTACCTTTTGAAGCGGGATCCTTCGACGCTGCGGTAAGCAATCTGGTCTTTCATGAAGTGAGCGATACAAAGGACAAGCGGGACCTGATCGAGGAGGCATTGCGGGTGGTTCGGAAGGGCGGTGCGTTCGCCTTTCAAGATCTATTCTTAGTGCCGCGACTCTACGGCGATGTCGAAGATTTGCTCGAATTAATCAGGAGTTGGGGTATCGAAAGCGTCGAGTTTCTCGATACCGCTCATTCGGGTATCGTTCCAAAGGCGCTAAGGTTTCGCTTTATGCTCGGTTCGATTGGCATTCTCTACGGAGTAAAATAAGAGGCGTTGTGCTGCTCTTCGCTTAAAAAGGTAACACTTAACTAAATTATTCGAAACCAAACGAGCAGAAAGTGAGAGGTAGCGGGTGACTGGCTAAATTATATGTCGTGCGACCGAGTCATGTGGATACGGATGGTGTCACGTTGGGATTGATCGAGATTGCTGATTCTATCAAGAGCATGGAGATCAGAGGAGCGGGACTGATCGCTAGGAGCGCGGCAGAAGCGCTCCGGCAGCAGGCCCAAGAATATCAGGGCGATGACCTCGCAGAACTGCATCGGCGTCTAGAGGGTAGTAGAAGGTCGCTCATCTCATCCCGGCCCACTGCTATATCGCTCTGGAACGCGGTCCAGGCCACCTTGAGGGGGTCTTCCAAGGCGACGGAGACAGAAGAGCTGCGCGCCTTAGTGATATCCAACGCCGACCGTTTCATAGAACGGTCCAGTAAGGCCGTTGAAATAATTGGACGGATCGGCTCCAAGCGGTTGAAAAGCGGGATGGCCGTCCTCACCCATTGCAACAGCAAGGCCGCGCTGGGCGTCATCAAGGCCGCCCACGCTGATGGCAAGGACATCAGCGTCTATGCCACAGAGTCGCGCCCGTGGAGGCAGGGTCTGCTGACGGTGAGGGACCTCTCCGCCGCACAGATCCCCTCCACCCTTATCATCGACAGCGCGGTGCGCTGGATCATGAAGGAGGTCGACATCGTGCTCGTGGGGGCGGACACCATCTGCTCTAACGGAGCGCTTATTAATAAGATCGGCACCTCCCAAGTAGCCCTGGCCGCCGAGGAGGCGAGGGTGCCGTTCATAGTCTGCGCGGAGACCTACAAGTTCTCCCCCAAGACCGTAATGGGGGAGCTGGTGGAGATAGAGGAACGGGACGCCCGTGAGATCGTGGACCCACGCGAACTGCCGGCTGGGGTAAAGGTCCGGAACCCGGTCTTCGACTCCACTCCTGCCGAGCACATCGATTCCATCGTCACCGAAATCGGGGTGGTCTCCCCCTATGCCGCTTACGAGGTAATAGTCAGGGAACTCGGACAGGAGTCTATCTTCGAGGCCAACGAGGGATAAAAATGGAATATTCGGAGAAATATCTGCACCTGGGAGAGCGCGTCGACCCCGATGCCAACGTCATCTGCATATATAAGATCACGACCGACTTAGACATCAAGCTTGCCGCGGCGGCCATCGCCACCGAGCAGTCCACGGGGACCTGGACGAGCATCTCCACCCTCAACGATGAGATCTTCGAGAAATATCATGGACGGGTCATCGACATCCAGGGCAACGTCGCGACCATCGCTTACCCGGAGGACATTTTCAGCCTCGACATCGGGGGAGTGCCGCAGATCCTCAGCGTCGTTGCCGGTAACCTGTTTGGCCTAGAGGGGTTAAAAGGTGTGCGCCTGGAGGACGTGGAGTTCCCCCACAGCATGCTACGCGAGTTCAAGGGTCCTAAGTTCGGCATCCCAGGGTTGCGGAAGATCCTGAAGCGACCGGAAAAACCTTTAGTAGGTACTATCGTCAAGCCGAAGATCGGGCTGCCCCCCAAGGGTATGGCTGACTTCATCTATGAGGCTGGAATGGGGGGGCTGACCAACGGCAAGGATGACGAGACGTTGTCCAACCAGAGGTTCTGTCCGCTGGAGGACAGGGTAGTCGCTATCGCCGAGGCCATCGACCGAGTCAAGGCAGAGACAGGGCATGTGATGATACACGCCATTAATGTCTCCACCAGGGGAGACCAGATCCTGGAGGTCGCAGAACGCGCCCAGGAACTGGGGGCGTCGGAGCTGATGGTCGACGTGATCACGTGCGGGTTCGCCGCGGTCCAGGTACTAGCCGAGGACCCATCCATCAAACTCCCCATCCACGTCCACCGCACCATGCACGGCGCCATTACCCGCAATAAGGACTTAGGCGTCTCGATGGTAGTGTTCGCCAAACTGGTCCGCATGTGCGGCGGGGATGCCCTGCACGTAGGGACATTCGGGGTGGGCAAGATGAAGGACAGCTCGGCCGAAGACCTCGCCAACCAGCGCGCCTGCGTCGGGCCTGAGCTTCCATACGAAAAAGTGATGCCAGTATGCTCCGGCGGGATGCACCCCGCGCTCATCGAGCCGTTGGTGAAGATCACCGGCACTAATGTCCAGATTCAAGCGGGAGGGGGCGTGGCCGGACACCCCGGAGGGGTCCGGAGCGGGGCCCGAGCTATGGTCCAGGCGGTCGAAGCGGCATACCAAGGGATCCCTTTTTCGGAATATTCCAAGAGCCATCAGGAGTTCCGAGAAGCGATCAATAAGTGGGGATAGATATGCAGCTCACAGCAAAGTACATCGATATGGAATCCGCGGAATTCACCGCGGTCCTGCATACAGAGGACGCCCGAGAGATCGGAGTAAGAGAACAGGACAGAGTGCGCATCAAACACGAGCGCAGTTCCGCGGTAACCGTCGTACAAACCACCGATACTGTGGTGAAGAAGGGGGATGTGGGGATCCTGGGTAAGGCGTGGTCCGCGCTAGGACCAGACCCCGACGAGCTCATCGAGGTGGTGGCGACGTCCAAGCCCGAATCGATCGAGTTCATCAAAAAGAAGATGGACGATAAGGAGCTGACCACTGAAGAGATTCGGACGATCATCGGCGATATCTGCTCCCACAACCTTAGTAATATCGAACTTTCCTCGTATATCGCCTCGCTCTACATCAACGGCATGAACCTGCGGGAAACGGCCGACCTGACCAAAGCGATGGTGGAAACCGGAGAGACGATCAAGTTCGACCGCTCCCAGGTGTTCGACTTCCACTCCATCGGAGGATGTCCAGGCAACAAAATCACCTTGATCGTGGTCCCGATAGTCGCGGCGGCCGGACTGCTAATCCCTAAAACCTCCTCCCGGGCCATCAGCTCGGCGGCGGGTACTTCCGACATCGTGGAGGTGTTCGCCAGAGTGGACTTTGACGGGAACAAGCTTCGCAGCATCGCAGAGGCCACGGGAGGGGCATTGGTCTGGGGCGGGTCGGTGAACCTCGCCCCGGCTGACGACCTCATCATTAGGGTTGAGTATCCGCTCGGCATCGACCCCCACGCCCAGCTTTTGGCCTCGGTTATGAGCAAAAAGAAGGCGGTGGGGGCAGAGTACCTGGCCATCGACATCCCGATGGGTGAAGAGACCAAGGCGCCCACTATGGAGAAGGCAAAGGCGTATGCCAAGGACTTCGTCGACCTGGGTGAGATGCTGGGCATCCACGTGGAATGCGCCATCACGTACGGAGGGCAGCCGGTGGGAAGGGCCATCGGCCCGGCCTTGGAAGCCCGGGAGGCCATCGCCATACTAGAGGGCGAGCAGCATCCCAGCAGCGTTGTCGAGAAGGCCTGCGGAGTGGCCGGCATGTTGCTGGAGATGAGCGGGATAAAGCAAGGGGAGGTCAAGGCCCAGGAGCTGCTCACGTCAGGCAATGCCCTAGATAAGTTCAGGGAGATCGTGGCCGCACAGGGTGGGAACCCCAACATCGGGTCCGCGGACATAAAAATCGGGCAGCATAGCTACGATGTTACAGCCAACAGGTGTGGCTACGTCAACAGCATAAGCAACAAGGAACTGGTCGCGTTGGCCCGCGCCGCCGGGTCTCCTCAGGACAAGGGGGCGGGGGTCCTGCTCCATAAGAAGCGGGGAAACCGCGTGGACGAGGGGGAGGCGGTGCTGACCATCTACGCCGACATCCGTGCCAAACTGGACCAAGCGGTGGAGCTGTCCCGAAAGCTGACCCCCGTCACTATCGAGGGTATGATCCTAGACAAGCTCCCGTACAACCGAACTATGGTAATCGAGCAAACCTTCAGTCCCCCACGGTCGCCCTAACGACCGAGGATGTGAGTTATGACCGACGCGTCATCCGGCGACTTAGCAGAAGGGATGCTGCTAAAAATCAGAGAACATGATGTACGAATAGGTGATATACTCGCAGAAGTGCGACACTTTACCGCAGTCTCTGGGATCCTTTTCGGTTTCCTGCTCACTGTGTCTATCGCATACACAGCTCAAGTTCCCTGGATCGTTCCTCGCGTCTTTCTCCTCTTAGCACTTGTGTGTACGGGATCTGCTACGCTCATCTTCATCTTGCCTCCATTATACCACCACTTGCGCTTTCCGATGGATGAGAAACAGACGCTACAGTTCCTCTGGCGAAGTCATAAGTTCATCTTATGGGGCATTGTGCCTTTATATGCGGGCGTTTATTTCTCGGTGTTTCTCGCTTTATACAACGTCATCGGGGCTTCAGCCGCCGCCGTAATTGCCACAGCTATGGTGATAATTCCTTTTGTTGCTTACGAACTGAGAAAAATCGGCGATCCAAAGGAGCTCAGATAGACCCAGATAAATTTCACCGCACGCGCTCCAATCTTTTAGCTAAACAGCAAATTTTCGTTTCAAAAAGGGATGTTACAGCCATTCTTTAGCTTCAAATCGTATGAGAACCCCTTTGTACGGCTTCTTGTGGTCGAATGTATTATTTAGGATGATTCACGGGATTTCGAATAAAGCTGTAGTTTGAGACGCATCGAAGCTCGATCGCTCGCTCCAGATTCATTTCGAATCGGGATTGGGCCCTTCAAACAATTACAAACTTGTCACATTGCGCGCTTTATTCCTGCAATCGCCGGTCAAGACTAGATGCACCTAGCTGTCGGAGAATACCATACAAGTTCAGCTCGCCCCACTGCTCCGCAACTCTACCCTTCTCGACGCGGAAAATGGTAGTTCCTTCCAGAGTTACCCTTTTGTTAGTGGGGGGCACGTCTAGGAAAGGTCCCTTGTGCGTCGCGTGTCCAGACCACCGAATCACCACCTTATCAGCCTGCGCGATCGTGTCCTCGACGACGATTTTGGCATCAGGAAAAGCGGTACGATAGATTGCACTGGCTTGCTTCGTGCCCCTTACGCTCGGCAATTGACCCTCCAGTGGGTTATGATCGACAAAGCTGGGCGCAGTCGTTTCTTCGAGCGTCCGTAAATCGCCTGAATCGAACGCTCGAAAGTTGCGCAGCACAATTGCTCGATTTGTCTCTTCAATAGACATGTCTTTTTAGAGGCTCTTACGGTTCGATCTCTGCGCTTCATCCGGCGACATTTGGCGCTAAAAGAAGCTTCTTTACTCTTTAGCTGCCCCTTTTATACAGTAGAAGGCTTCGCCGAGGTCAAAAGTTGCCGATATGGGGCACACTCTACATGGACATTTAACGCGTCGCGGCATTTTCGGACTTGCGCCGATAGCGCAAAAAAGCGTATCACTTAGTTCGTTCTGATTGTACGTGGGACAATCTCCTTTATCACAAATACAGCTCTTCCTGTTGGCTTCGGTGTCTGGTACCTGCATACACATCTCCCGTTTTACATTCTGCTGACTTCGGTAGCTGCGGATAAGCGTAGCCAACGCACAGAGACTCATTACCATTCCGTGCGTTTAGAAACCGTTTAGTTCTGAATAAGGGATGAGCGCGTCACTGGTATAAGATTTTCGAGCTCCCAAGCTGGCCGCCCGTTTGCGCGTGACCTGCCCTCATCTTGTCAATGAATTTTGACCCCTCAAGCACAAATTAAAAAGTCTTTATTGCACGACTAGTATTGCAGGCGAAGCTTGATGATGCGGATCTACTCAGTTGGACATTCGAATCGATCGCTGCAGGAATTCATTTCAATTCTATCGCATTATGCCGTTTTAACGGTGATCGACGTGCGCAGCCATCCGCACTCGCTCGCTAATCCCCACTTCAATAAGGAAGTGCTTGAATACGAACTGCCACGGTCAAACATTCGATATTGCTGGATGGGAGAAGGACTTGGGGGGTTCAGACCCCAGATGCCGAACGATTCGCCAAACACTGCGTGGAAGGTGAAAAGTTTCAAGAACTACGCGGATTACGCGCTCACCGACGCTTTTTCTGACTCCTTGTCGGCACTTACTGCTCTTGGCACAAAACAATCCACCGCCGTAATGTGTGCTGAAATTCTTTGGACGCGTTGTCATCGCCGGATTATCGCTGACCATCTTTTAGCGCTTGGGTGGGAGGTCGTGCATATTCTCGACGCTTCTCGTTCCACACCACACGAGCTCACCCCCTTTGCGAAGGTTGACGGTGCCCATATTACTTACCCCGCCCCCGTGCTCCAGTATTCACTGGATCATTTTCAGCCAGAATAAGACGCAATCACGCGTATGCGGCTCTTGTTATCGCGAATCCCTTTGAATCGTCAGAGTAATCTCAATAGAGGAGGCATTAAAAAATGACACGCCACGAGCTTCATGTGGCATAACTTGGCCGAATTGACTATATCTTAGGTTATATGAAGCGATATCTGCCTCTTTGAGCTTTCAATCGGAGATACCTCTGCACCGAGGATATTGTTGAGGTCAAAGCCGTACAGCGTCGCGTCTTTTTCTAAGACGACGAGTCGTCCTTTTACGCCAATGACGCGGCCCAAGAGCATATTCTTCTCCTGCAATGGCCGCATCCAGAGCGGTACATCAAAATAACGGAGCTTAGTCTCACCATTAATGTCCATCTTAGCTTTCATAGCGTCCCAAGCCGCCCAGTCGATTTCAGTGTCAACGAGCATTTTTTGAGAATGGCGAACTGTCCCTTTGATTCGGTAACGCTTCTGCAGTTCACGCTCGCGTCTTCGGGCTAGTTCGCCGTCTAAGACATAGTCCACCACTGCACCCACATCGGCACCTTGCTCTCGCAGCCGGTCATCAAGTCGGCTGGCTTTCGTCACACCGATCTTGAAAATGTCGGGCCTGAACATTGCGATATATACAGCGTGCTCTTCTAAACACGTTTTTTCTTCCTTCAGGCACGTCCCCGTGCAGATCGCACAGGCATTAAACTCCTCGCAACTCCCGCACACCGGCACGGCTTCACTATCGCACGAACTATACACGCCAGCCTGCCACTTGCCGATGCATGTTCGCCTCCCTATCCCAAGTGAGAGACTACCAGAGAGCGGTAGCAGTTCCATGCTCGGATACGCCAGTAACGTCTTTTTTAGAGACGAGAAGCCAATAATCTTCACTATAATTAGGTTTGTTTCTAAGTATTAATATGTTGTAACCGCGCGACCGTTACTATTTAAGCTCAGAAAAAAGACTATGGGGTATGCTCGTTGAGGTCATAGAAGAGCCCGTGTTTTACGACGGGTCGCAAATAGAACCTCTGTGGGGTTACAAACGCCGCGGCATACTCGGCGATTGTGTTATCGTTTTTCGGGGTGGCATGGACGTCTCGGAAGAATGCATGAAAGACTGCGAGGATATTCGCAGCAAAAGTAAAATAACCGGCGACGATGTCCTCCATCTCATCGTTGAACGCTTTGACAGCCCTGGAAACATGTTTATATCCTACTTATTACAGCGATTACTCGTTATTTCCGGGCAAGCCGTGCTCAACATGTACGGTATTGAAACGATGAGATCTGGTGACGATCTTTACGTTTCAGACGAGAAACTTTCAGTGAGCATTGCAACAGCAAGCATAACCAGCGAGAAGATGCATCTGGGAATCAACGTCACCACGAGCGGGACGCCCAAAGGCGTCGCCATCACAAGCCTAACTTCCTTGGGGATCGAACCAGATGAAAGCCTTTCAATCGGAAGAGATATTGGCGATATGTTCGCAAGAGAGACCCTCGGAATCCTTAAAGATGTGGTGAAGACCCGTGGGTCCTAACGCTGAGCTTCTCTTGGCGGGCTAAAGAGGGGGATGCGCAATGCGAAAAGAACAGATCATTTACCTAGAGAGGCCCGGCCCTCAAAACACGGAAGACGTCATCGACTCCGTTAAGACCTACGTCGCCCGGAGCGGTCTGAAGCGAGTCGTTGTGGCGAGCACGACCGGCGCTACTGCGGCGAAATTTGCAGCCGCGCTCGAAAACACCGCAGAGCTGGTTGTTGTGACCCACCATACCGGCTTCAGTCAAGAGGGAACGCAGCGTTTTAACGCAGAAACACGGAAAATGCTCGAAAGACGGGGGGTCACGGTATTGACCCAATCACACGTGCTTTCAGGAGTTGAACGGAGTATCTCTCGGAAGTTCGGCGGCATTTCACGCGTTGAGACCATCGCAGAAGCTCTTCGCTCCCTGCTCGGACACGGACTCAAGGTGTGTGTCGAGATCGCGATCATGGCAGCTGATGCCGGCGCAATACCTATTGAAGACGTTATCGCCGTCGGTGGCACGGGTAGTGGTTCTGACACCGCTGTAGTGATTCGTCCTGCACACATGAACAACTTTTTCGATGCCCGCATCAGGGAGATCATCGTCATGCCACGAGGTGGCGATGCCTGATCGATTTGAAATTACGCACAAAGACGTGTTCGGGCGTATTGGCAAGCTTGATACGCCACACGGGCCGATTGAAACGCCAGCTCTGCTGCCGGTCGTAAACCCAAATACGGCACTCGTTGCGCCTAAGGAGATGCGACAGTTTGGCGCCGCAGCGCTCATAACCAACGCGTACATTATCTACCGGAATCCGCGTTTAAAGGAAGCGGCGCTCTCTGAAGGTATTCACGAATTGCTCGGATTTGACGGACCGATCATGACTGATTCAGGATCGTTTCAACTTGCCACATATGGGAAAATAGAGATTGGCTCAGCAGAGATAGTAGCTTTCCAGCGCGATATAGGGTCAGATATCGGCACTCCGATTGATATACCGACGCCCCCTGACGTTCCGTTTGAACGGGCACTCAGGGAACTCAACGTGACGCTGGAGCGAATTTGGGAGGCAGCGGCGTTCTGTGGAGCTGAGATGCTCTTGGCAGCGCCTATCCAAGGGTCGACGCACCTCGACTTGAGAGAACAGCACGCGCGGCTGCTGAGCACCCTCAACGCCGACGTCTACCCGATCGGTGCGGTCGTTCCGCTCATGGAATCCTATCGGTATGCGGATCTGAGCAGCGTCATTATGGCTTGCAAGGCAGGATTGGCGTTGAACAAGCCCGTTCATCTGTTTGGAGCCGGACATCCCATGATGTTCGCTCTCGCCGTGGCGTTGGGCTGCGATCTGTTCGACTCAGCCGCCTATGCGCTCTATGCGAGAGCAGGGCGTTATATGACAGCAAGCGGCACGTACCAACTCAACGACCTCGCTTATTTGCCGTGTTCGTGTCCAGCGTGCGCAGGTGGAGATCCGAAGCTTACTGAAAGGGAACTTGCAGAGCATAACCTTTGGGTGTCATTTGCTGAGATCAACACTATCAAGCAAGCGATAATTGACGGACAGCTCTGGGAGTTGGTTGAAAGACGATGTGGGTACCCCGCGCTCTTGCAGGCCCTCCGAACGATCCAAAAAAACTGCGCGCCCTTTGAAGCCATAGAACCACTTAAGTGGTCTTTTATGTACACAAGCACGGAATCAGCCGAACGGCCTGACGTAGCACGCTTCTTAATAAAGCTTACCAACATTGAACTGACCGGCCGGGTGCTCATAACGACTAACAGAACGCAGACCCGGGACATGGAACACGAATTTGACACCACTTTACTTATGAAAGCGCCTTTTGGTCCTTATCCACAAGAGCTCGCAGAAACGTATCCTATCGGTCAGTCTGAAGTCCCCGATCCAGACTACGCCTCAATCAAATCCGCGGTACGAAATCTGATAGCGCTTATCAGATCTAAAAACGTTGACGCGACCTTTGCCTATGATAGCACGTGGAATCACGACGATCTTGAAAAACTAAGCTCTTATGCAACGCTCTTACCCTTGTAAAAGAATATGACGCGCCTGTTCGAAGTAACAAAGCGGGACGATGCTGCCCGCTTAGGAAAGCTCGGGTGGCGAGGCAGAGCGCTCGCTACACCGCACAGCCTTGAGTCCAAAGAGGACCTCGAGCTTCTGAAGGAGTCGACGATTCACCGAGCTGAAATCGACGTGGCGATTGTCGCCGCTCAAGAAGGGACCGGCACAGAAAGAATCGATGCTGATGTAGTCATCCTCGCGGGCGCGGCGAGATTCCAAGAGGATCCACGTGGCCTGACCAAAGCGCTCTTGGGGGCTCGAAAATTAGCAAATCCTGATTCGGCGCTTTATGTGCCGGCGTTGGCGACGCCAACGAACGTGAGCTTGCTGGTGTACGCGGGCGTTGATCTTTTTGATTCCATTATAGCAGAGGTCAAGGCACGCGAAGGGTACTTTCTCGATGCCGACGGCGAACGACGTTTTGACGAGGTTTCGCATAGGCCCTGTTTTTGCGGCGTATGCAATGGCGCCAACATAACGGAACTCTCGTTCGAGCACAAGGTAGCGTTAGCATCTGATCACAACAAAAAAGCCCTCAAAGAAGAGCTCAACAAGGTAGCCGAGCATATCGAACGCGGAACCCTACGGGAGCTTGTGGAGGGAAGATGCAGGGCAGCTCCGGCACTTACAGCGCTTTTACGGTTGCTCGACAACGAGTATGAATACTTTGAGCGGCGATCGCCGATCGTTCGAACTGCTACGCTCCTGGCGTGTTCACAAGAATCCTTAAACAGGCCGGAAATACGTCGGTTTGGCGAGCGCGTCATCGAGCGCCTTCGGAGAAGAGACGGCGTCCTCCTTCTGCTTCCGTGTTCTGCACGGAAGCCTTACTCTCGCTCGCGGTCCCACAGGATTATCCTTGCACAGCTCGGGGAACTGCGCCAGCATCTTAATGAGGCCATAATCACGTCGCCTGTCGGCGTTGTGCCACGAAGCCTCGAGATTATGTACCCTGCGAGCAACTACGACATACCGGTCACCGGCACATGGACGTGCGATGAGAGAGAGTGGGTGACCGCGTGCCTCACTCAATACCTGTCGGCCAATACCTTTGAAAGTGTTATTGCACACGTAAGCGGGCCCTATCGACAGATCTGTGAATCTACAGTTGAGCAACTGGGGATCAACGTAGTATATACCGTCGACGATGATAACGTCCTTAGTTCTGCGTCCCTCCAACGCTTACGCGCTGTCGCACACGAGCTTGTTGACGCGTGTTCTCCTGCCCGGCGCGATTTGCGGTTTGATTACATGCAGGATCTTGCTGATTTTCAATTTGGCCCCCGCGCGTCAGAGGCTATCTTTCCAGAAATCCCAAAAATCGGCGGGCTTTTTCCGACCTACTATGCCTCGGATCGTGGACGGCGTATTGCGACTATAACCGGCAGTTACCAAACCCTTGCCCTGACGATCGAAGGCGCTCGAAGGTACCTGCCCGCAAGTGGGGGTAAGTATTGCGTGCAAATCGATGATTTTGAACCAAAAGGAACGGTTTTTGCGATCGGTGCGCTCAAAGCCGACCCGGGCATACGGCCTTTCGACGAGGTCGTCGTAGTGAACGACCGCTTCATTGCAGTTGGAAGAGCTCTTATGAGTGGCTGGGAAATGCAAGCGTCAAAAAGAGGTGGCGCAGTTGTTATACGGCACGTGGAGTCGCGATGAAAAAACAGCTAGTAGCTCGTGAACACATGACACAGAAGCCGAAACCAAAAATGCGCGGCAGCCGTGCACGTGGTAATACGCAATTTGCTTGGACCGGCTCGGATCTGCTTAACGGGGAAATCGTTCCGTCGCTTACTATGGTCCTTACGACAAAAGGTTGCTCCTGGGCCCGTCGAGATGGTTGTACCATGTGCGGCTATAACGTCAACTCGAATCCTTACGTGCAAGCCCCCGACATTCAAAAGCAATTCAACCAAGTAATTGCACACTATGGCAAAGCGTTCAAGATCGTGAAACTGTTCACCTCAGGCAGCTTTCTCGATAAAGAAGAGGTACCCATCGATGTGCGAGACACAATCCTGTCTGAGTTGAAGGACATGCCGAAGGTTATCGTCGAGAGTCGGCCGGAATATGTCACACCTGAGATCTGCGATGATATCGCTCGAACAAACGAGCACGTTGAAGTAGCAATTGGTCTTGAAACGTCAAGTGACCGCATCAGAAACAACTGCGTTAACAAAGGATTTTCATTCGGCGATTTTATCAGGGCATCTGAAACCGCAATCGCTCACGACTTCACTGTTAAGGCTTACCTGCTCCTCAAGCCACCTTTCATGACGGAACGGGAAGCCCTGGAAGATGCTCTACAATCCGTTCGCGACGCTGCCCCGTACGCAGATACGATCTCGTTGAACTTGTGCAACGTACAAAAGGGCACTTTGGTTGAGGCGCTTTGGAAAAAGGGCCTTTATAGGCCCCCGTGGTTGTGGACCGCCGTGGAAGTCTTAAAGCGCATGCAAGAGACGGCTACTGTGATCTGCGATCCCGTTGGAGGGGGCTCCCGGCGGGGGCCGCACAACTGTGGCAAATGCGACCGCAAGGTGGTTACAGAAATTAAAGAGTTCTCACTCTCTCAAAACAGCGCGTCATTCACCGCTTCGTGCACCGATCAGATGCTGTGGGAGTTTGTCCTCGAGTTTGAAGAGTTCAGTTATGGAGCACCGCTTGTGCCGTAAACTTGGTAAATTTTAGTTTCTTCGCTTCTCGCATGGAGTATTGCTTGGCTTTTAATAGGTGTATTNNTTTCCTCACCGCAAAATACGGACAAACCCAGGATCTAAGTCTATATTTAGCAGCAGCTTTGTTTAGCAAAAGTGATTGGCAAAACATCGCGTCAGGGTCCACAAAAGATCTATCCAAAGATACGCTTGAATTCACGTATCTGTCCTGGCGTGCCGATAACCGTTAGAAAAGAATCCTTAGGGATAACCTGATGCGGATCGGGATTTGGTGTAGTTGCTCCATCGACAGTGACGGCGATAACTGTACACCCGGTGCGTGATCGTATCTTAACATCCCTTAGGCTTTTACCTATGAGTGACGTACTAGCAGGATATTCAACAACCTTCATGTCCTCTGAGAGCAGGATCTCCCGTAGTTTCGTGCCGCGCGGCTGGGGGTCAACAAATTTCAGCAAGACTTGGCCAGCGACAACGGACTGGGACAGCACAAAGTCTGCTCCTGCTTGGTACAACTTTTCAACTGCTTGTGGACGCACTGCACGACAGATAATGTCAATCTGAGGGTTTAGTTTTCTCGCAACGAGAGTGGTGTAGATTGCATCCAAGTCATTATTGACCGTGACGAGAAGCGTAGATGCTTCGGTAATCCCTGCTTGCTTAAGGATTGTCCTATCGGCGGAGCTTCCAACCACGTCACCGTGGTGCTTATCAATGATGATATGTTCAATACCGTTTGACCGCAACACCTTGGATGCCCGTTTTCCGACATCACCGTACCCTGCGACGATATAGTGCCCCCTGATCGCGCAGTACGTGCCATCGAGCCGACACATTGAGAGTTCCTTCGCCGCGTCGAGTTGCTTTTTTGTGCCTATAAGGAGGAGCACCGAGGTGTCCGTGACGATTTCAGCGGCCAATGGATTGAAGTTGATTTTTGCGCCCTTCCATATGCCTATGATTGTTGCACCGGTTCTCTCACGTATCTTGGCGTCTTCGATCGATAATCCGTTGATGCCACTTTCACTTAGAATCGGAAGCTCAAAAATCCTCAAAGAGCCAATCAGAGGAGTGGAGCCAACAAGCCGGTGCGTTATAGGCATTGCAGCCTTGTGGCCAATATCGATGCCAAGGAGTTGTTTAGGCGATACGACCTTATCAGCACCCGCATAGAGCAAGTATGCGGCGTTTGACATGTCCTCAACGAGACCAATGATATCCGCTTGGGTAAGCTTCTTTGCAGCAAGCGCGACGATGGCATTCTTCTCATCGCTCTGATTGAGGACGACTTTGCTTGCGCGCTCTATCTGAGCATTTCGCAAAGTCACTTCTTCGGTGGGATTTCCAAATATGCAGGGGATCTTTCGTTCGACCAAGTCCTCAATAACTTCCCTTTCGTCGTGAATAACGAGGTACGATAAACCCCGCTCTACAAAATCCTCGATAATCGCCTCCACCATAGAGCTATAACCCACGATCAAAACGTGGTTATTGGCCTTTGACTTCGTTGGCACCGATCGCCGAACGCTCTCCAGCACGGGTTCAAGGACGACGGGGATCAGGATTACAAAAAAGATGATGATTCCCGTCAGCATTACAAGCACTGCAAACATTCTGCCAACGCTGCTTTCAAAGGCGATGTCCCCTAAACCTTGAGTGGTCATCGTTGCGATAACCCAGTAGACCGCGTCGATTATCGTATAAGACCTCCCTTCAACGCTGGCCATCAAGAAGAGGAAGACGGCGCTATAAACGATGATGAACAGCGCTGTGGCTAAAAGGAAGGTTAATAGAGACTTGCGGAGAGGTTTCATTGCGAACACCCCGGGGTTTTCGAAACCAACTTTTGCACTTACATATCAATGCGGGATATAAATAGTAACGTCTTTTGACGTCTTTAAAATCGAATTTGATCTTGCTGTGGGTTGCCTAGTGAGAAAGGTTTATCATAGGCACGCATAATCTCTAGATGCCATGCACGTCGAGGACATAACACGATCGGTGAGGGCCCATCACAAGTGGTTCAGTGAATCCCTCCCTCTGATCGCGAGTGAGAATATCACTAGTCCTGCCGTGCGTCAGCTTTTAGCATCCGATTTCGGCCATCGATACGCCGAGGGTAAGGTTGGCCACCGGTACTACCAAGGGGTTAAGTACATCGACGAGGTCGAGCAGTACGCCATCGACTTAGCCCTCAAACTGTTCAGGGCTGAGCACGTTAACGTACAACCCATCTCGGGCGTAAACGCGAATATTGCTGCTTTTTTTGCCCTTTCAAGCCAAAATGATGTACTAATGGCACTTGACACCTCGCACGGTGGTCACCTAAGCCACGGGACGAAGTCCGGTCCGGGTATTCGTCACCTAAGAATCGTCAAACATCCCTTCGACTACGAAGAGATGAATATCGACACCGATGCGATGGTCTCGACGATTTATGAAAAGAAGCCCAAAATCGTGCTCTTTGGGGCGAGCTTGTTTCTCTTCCCACACCCGGTCAAAGAAGCGTACGATGCCGCACGTGACGTCGGCGCCACAATCGTGTACGATGCCGCACACGTGCTCGGCCTCATCGCGGGCGAGCAGTTCCAGGACCCACTCAACGAAGGAGTTGATGTGATGACCGGTTCAACGCATAAGACGTTTCCCGGACCCCAACACGGAATAATCTTTACTACGCGCGCACTGGCAGACGCGATCGATGACGCTGTGTTTCCGGGAACCGTCAGCAACCACCACTTGCATCACGTGGCGGGTCTAGCGGTCACACTCGTAGAAATGCTTGAATTTGGAAAAGCGTACGCTCAGCAGACGATCAAGAATGCAAAGACGCTTGGTGCGGCGCTCCACGACCACGGATTCAACGTGTTGTGTCCTGAAAAAGAGTTCACCGAGTCTCATCAGATCGTATTGGATGTAGGACGCGCTAGTGCTATGGCAGTTGCTCTTGAAAAGGCAAACATCATTGCCAATAAGAATCTGTTACCGTGGGATGATCATAATGCTCCAGAAAATCCTTCGGGGATCCGATTTGGAACGCAAGAGCTTACACGACTAGGAATGAAAGAGTCAGAGATGAGAGTTGTAGCGGGACTTGTCGCCCGCGTACTTAACGGCAAAGCACCCGAAAAGGTTAAAAAAGATGTGGTAGAGTTTAAAAATAACTACCAGGAGGTCGAATACTGCTTTAGCCATGAGCTTGGAGCTTACCAATTCCCCGCTTGGTAGATTATTTTGCAGCGGAAGTGCAATACTGATAGTTTTCGATATGGATGGCACACTCATCGATGGCGAGACAATCGATGAGTTGGCAAAAGCTGCCAATGTCGGAGACCTTGTGGCGGGGCTCACAAAGCGCGCCATGAGGGGCGAGATGGATTACGAAGAGGCCTTACGAGAACGCGTAAAGCTCTTAAAAGGCCTTAACGTAGCGGAGGTCAATAAAGTAGCCTCAGAGCTCCTTCTCATGAAGGGGGCCAAAGAGCTCATCCAGGAGCTTAAGAAAGAGTATAAGATCGCAATGGTTTCTGGAGGGTTTACCATCGTTGCCCGCAAGGTAGCTCAAGAACTCGGAATTGACTGTCTGATGGCCAATGAACTCGTTATACAAGACGGATTATTGACAGGAGAAGTTATTGGACCATTAGTGCACCAAAACTCCAAAAAAGAGGCACTCGAGGCGATTGCCAAGCGAGAGGGGGTACGCCCGGAGGACTGTATTGTGATCGGAGATGGGGCAAATGACGTCTCAATGTTTGAAGCTGCCGGGTTTTCCATAGCATTTAACGCAAGTCCAATTCTGTACGATATTGCAGACATCGTAATTATGCAGAAGGACCTCACCATGATACTGCCGATATTCGAGAGAGGAGCGCATGCTGAAAGAGTTGCAGGAAAAAAAAGCCTTGCTAAAAAAGGAAGCCGACGCCTCGAAGCTTGAGCGTAACCGGCTAAACGCAGAAGCAAGTCAGTTCGCTACGAGACGTGACGAGTTAAACACGAAGACCCGAGCATTGATAGACAGCGCACAGCAGTCTAAAGACAAGCGAGATGAGTACAATAAGCTCGTTTCAGAGAACAAGGATAAGCGGGACAGCCTTAATGAACAAGCAAATACCTTCCTCGCAAAAGCAGACCAGATCAAAAGAAAATTTAGAGTCGCAGGCGGACTTTCGCTAAGCGAACTCAAGCGCGAAATTGATCAGCTTGAATTTAGGCAGCAGACTGAAGTTGTAAGTACGGAAAAAGAGCGCGAACTTGTGGATCACATCGCCCACCTCTGGGAAGAGTACAGAAAGAAGCGGGTAGAGCTTGAAAACAACACTGAACTCAAAGAAGCGTTGGATAATGCTCACCAGCTCCGGGAAGAGGCAAGCGAATTTCACAAGCAGCTTACGGATAACGCAGACCGTGCGCAGGAATGCCACGAACAGATGCTGAAATGTTTCAAGGAAGCGGATAAGATTCGCGCTGAAGCTGATGTCGCACATAAAGAATTTGTGCGCGCACAAGAGAGTGCGGACGAACAGCATCAAAAGTACATAAAAATGGAGAAGGAATTAAGAGACTACGACAAGATCATATCGAGTCTCAAAAAGCGCACCAAAGAAGCCCGTGAATCTCGCGAGAGGGTCGACGTGCTTAAACGAGCTGAGGAAGTTTATGCTATGTTTAAAGACGGACAAAAACTCGAGACAGATGATCTCCTCCTTTTGCAGCGCTCAGGTCTTCTATAAGCTTCACGCTCCTTGTAAGTAAGAATGAAACTGGTCTTGTGTATCGATCGTGACAACGATCTGGGCTCAAAAGCCCACCTTCAGTGTCCGATCGTCGGGCGGGAAGACAACGTCAACGCAGCGTTACAGCTCGGACTGATCGATCCCGAAGATTCTGACGTAAACGCTATTTTTGAGGGCATTCGCGTTTATGACGATCTAAAGTCAGAAGGAGTCGACGCCGAGATCGCGTCCATAGCAGGCAGCGAAGATGTTGGCTTAAAATCAGACCAAATCCTCGCAAAGCAGCTTGACTTTGTACTTAAAAAGGTTAACGCGACGAGTGTCGTTATCGTCTCTGACGGCGCAGAAGATGAATTTATACTGCCTATCGTTGAATCCCGTATACAAATTGACGGCGTAAAACGCGTGGTCATACGTCAGTCTGAAAGCCTCGAAAGTACCTATTACACGATCAAGAAGCTCTTCGAGGATCCAAAGATTGCGAACTATTTTTTTATACCTGTCGGACTTACCCTCATTTTATTTGCGATATTCTCGTTTGCTCGGCAACCCGAAGGTGCTCTCATTGTAATAAGCGCATTCATTGGCATATACCTTCTTTTTCGAGGGTTTGGGCTTGATGAACCTCTTGAAGGCATTGTCCAAAGTGTGAAGTCTTCGTTTTATGGGGGCAATATCTCGTTTGTTACGTATATGGTAGCCCTTGCACTGGGGATTATCGGAATAGCACAAGGTATTATCACGACCTTGAGTTTGGACTTCAGCAGTTATGGCGGCGTGCTCGCCGCAGCAGTCTTCATTAATACCGCTGTGTGGTGGTTCGTTGCAGCAGGGGTGATCGCAATTATCGGCCGAATAATCGACGCTTATCTAAACGATACAAAACACGCGTGGCGACGTGTGGAAATTCCTTTCTTCATATTTTCGACCGGTCTGATTTTATGGAGCGCAAGTATCCTCATATTAGCACTTGGAGGAAAGCCAATCCCTGTGCTGAACCCAGCGGACGTTTTGATAACTCAGACGTCAAGGAGTATCGAAATCGTCACAGGCTTCCAGCTGCTCTTATTTTCAGTTGCCGGTGCGATCATTATCGCCTTGACTGGCATCGCTATATCTTCTCTTATAAAAAGAGGGCAAGAGCCGCCTATAGCGCAACAGAGCTCACCCAGTTCAAGCGAAAAGTAATCGTCAACACATACAATCTTCAGGGTATGCCCAACGATTAGTCGCGTTCTCGCATCAGACTCAGAATATCACTTAAAATTGCACTTGCGGTCTCAATCGAGCCGGCTCCTTTGCCGGCGACAGTGATCTCACCGGCGGTATCAGTTAAAATCGAAGCGGCGTTAAGCGTGCCACTTACGTTGAGCGGATGCCCCAGTGGTATTAACTTTGGAGCGACCGTTAGCTCTTGAACGTCGCCAATGAGTTTTACCATAAATCCTCGCTGCCGCGCGAGCTGCAATGCGTCTTGCGTGATCTGCTCTATACCTATTACATTAACGTCTGCAAACGTGACTTGACGGTTAAAAAACGCATTTGCCAATATGACGACCTTACAAGCGGTGTCAATGCCAGCCACATCATATGTAGGGTCTGCTTCAGCTATGCCCATATCCTGCGCTTCGCTCAAGACCTGATCATATTCAAGGGCCTCCTCAGCCATTCGAGTGAGTATGTAGTTACATGTGCCATTGAGCACACCCCTTATTCCAAGTACTTGAGTGCCTGCAAGGGTGTCGCGTATAAGGTTGATAATGGGCATCGCGCCGCCGACAGTCGCCTCGTACCGCAACGCTACCCCTTGTGCACGAGCCAACTCAGTTAACTCGCCAAAGGCTGCGACCAGAGGGCCTTTGTTTGAGGTAACTACGTTTCGCTTGTTTTTAAGCGCTTCACGAAAGTGCGTCAAACCGGGCTCCCCATTTTCAATATTCGTAGGTGTAACCTCTACGACGACGTCGTGGTCAACAGTTCGTATGACGTCGAGCGCGGTAAGATCAGAATTTGCGATGGACTTACCCTTGCGCTTGCGCGCAAGCACGTCCTCTAAGTCAGGCGTGAGCGCAACCCCTTTTGAATCGGCAATAGCTACAACTTCCAAATGTGGCACGCTTTGCACGACTCGCGCAACTCCTTGTCCTACGGCCCCAAATCCAATAATAGCGAGTTTAAAGGGAGACGAGTTATCCTGCATTGTTCTGGCCTCCGGATAGTCCGCCCTCATCTATTGGTACGATAACGAGCAAATCCTTGCGCTCAGCGATTTCTTTGAGAAGTGCGATTGACGTTTTTAGTTCCTCATTTCCAGTAGCCATTATTGTAACAATAGCTGACGAAGGGCCGTCGATAGCGGGCATTGAAAGACTGAGGTCTTGAACTTCAGCAAATCCTGTACTATCAATCGTATCAATCGTTTGTCGCAAGTCAGTATGGATAATATGCCCGATGAGCAAGATGTGTGCCCTTTCGCGCAGCCTCATCTTGCCTATCCGCACAACCGTCACGCCGTTCTTTTCAAGTCCTTCCTGAAGCTCTTCGAGCTTGTGTTCTTCGATATCGAAAATTACGTAGACCGGTACCGTATTGCGAAACGTTTTCTTATCGTGATGGTGAACGATGCTTAAAACGTTGCCGCCGAGGGCGGACACGGGAGTTAACACGTGTATGAGCTGACCGGGTGTATCTTTCAACTCTAGATCCATCGAAATTCTCATATTTTTACTCCAAGCTTGGGTATATTAATATGCATTTGACTAATAACCCTTTTCCATGGTAGCGTCAGACCACGACACATTATCGGGAATTATGCAGAGGCGCCGCTCTGTAAGGCGGTATTTGCGAGAGATAATAAGCAAGGAACTGGTGGACGAGCTCCTCAAAGCCGCGCAGCTCGCGCCTTCCGCTGGTAACTTACAAGCGCGTGATTTTATTGTCGTGCGAGACCCCAATAAGAAGCACGAACTGGCTCTAGCGGCTTACGGGCAGTTCTTTGTCGCAATGGCCCCGGTCGTGCTCGTCGGTTGCGCGAACATAGTACGGTCTCGCATTGCGTACGGACAACGTGCTGAGCTTTACGCGGTCCAGGACGCCACCATCGCTGCCAGCTACATACAACTCGCAGCAGAAGCGCTGGGCGTCGCGACGTGCTGGATAGGTGCGTTCGATGAAAAACGCGTTTCAAGCTCTTTAGAAATACCTGTCGATATTCGACCTGTTTTAATGCTCCCTATTGGATATGCAGGGGAGGTTCCAGAGCCTAGACCTCGAATGGCGCTCAGTCGGTTCACTCACCAAGAGTTTTGGAGCTCAGAAGGCGCTTAATTGTCGCTCATCGCTTCTTTCTTACATTAGCGTTTTTTATAAAGCTCTGAGATGACGGAGTATTTATTAGCCAAGTCGTATTAATCGTCGATAGTGTCATATGGAGCAACAAGTCGCTGACGCCTGTGCCAAAATTATTGACGGCATCCTCAACGGCCAGATAACGCGCCAGAATTTGCAGCAGGCGAAAATAGAGGTAGCCCGGAGCTACCGTTCTAACTCGTTGCTGACGAACACGCAAATCTACGGGGCAGCAGAGGACCAAATCAGATACAAACTGGTTGACGTACTGCAACGGAAGCCAACAAGAACCGCATCAGGCGTCGCAGTCATCGCAGTTATGACCTCTCCTTTTCCGTGTCCCCACGGCAAATGTGTACCGTGTCCTGGGGGGCCTGAATTTTGTGTGCCTCAAAGCTATACCGGCCTCGAGCCCGCAGCAAAACGAGCGATTCAACACGGATTTGACCCATACAGGCAAGTTAAAGCTCGTCTACGCCAGTTACGCCAGATAGGACACCCCACTGATAAGGCGGAACTGATTGTCATGGGGGGGACGTTTACCGCACGCCCGCATGATTATCAAGAGTGGTTCGTTCAGCGGTGCATACAAGCAATGAACGATTTCCCCCTCTCGCGCGCCGATAGCTCCCCCCGCCTTAACGAAGTCTTCTCGGCTAACGCGTCAGCATCAACGAGAAACGTGGGAGTGACGTTCGAAACACGGCCTGATTATGCCAAACAACATCACGTCGATGAAATGTTGTCCCTAGGGGGGACTAAAGTTGAGCTCGGCCTTCAGAGTACCTCAGATAAGATCCTCCTCGCTATCCAACGAGGGCACACGGTTGCTGATACTGTTGAGGCAAACCGGGCGTGCCGCGACAGCGGATTAAAGGTTGGATTCCACGTCATGCCCGGATTACCGGGCTCAGATTGCAAATCCGATCTAGAAATGTTTCGAAAACTGTTCACGGACGAACGGTTTTGTCCTGACTACCTCAAGATATACCCAACGCTTGTGACGGAGGCAACAGTATTGCACGAGCTGTGGAAGCGCGGCGATTACGATTCCTTTGATCTGACCAATGCTGTTGAGTTAATTGCTCGCGTAAAAGCCCTACTCCCCATCTGGGTGAGACTACAGCGCGTACAGAGAGATATTCCCGCTCAACGAATTGTCAGCGGCGTCAAAAAAAGCAACTTACGGCAGCTGGCCAAGAAGCGCTTGCTTGAACTCGGTGGTGATTGCAGCTGTATACGGTGCCGAGAGATTGGACTTAACGGCATTACCCAAGTGGAGAGCGTCGAAAGCCGCGTCGAAAAATATCGGGCCTGCAATGGTATTGAGTACTTTATTTCAACCGTCGGTTTGCTTAGTGATTTGGATTACCTTATCGGTTTCGCACGGCTACGTCTCCCGTGCCAGTCGGAGAGGCCTGAAATAACAGCTGAAACGGGGCTCATCAGAGAGCTACGTGTATACGGGAATTTGGCAATGCTAGGCGAGCGGCACGAAAAAAAGTGGCAGCATCGGGGATTTGGAGCTCAACTTTTGCACACTGCAGAAAGTATTGCATCCGATGCCGGGATGCAACGGCTTGCGATTAATAGCGCAATCGGAGTTCGTGATTACTATAAAACGAAAGGTTATGCCCTTGACGGACCGTACATGACGAGAACGCTCTTGTAGCGCGTCAAAATCCAGCTAGTGAAGATTTTAAACCGTCACTGAGAGATAAATAAATTTTAATTATGTTTCCAAAATGCCTTTGAAGAGATTTAAGCGCGGCCTTCGGATGGTCTTCTGCTTGTATTTCCCTTTAATGTGCTCGTTTAAAGACTTCAGGTCAGTTTTTTCGAGGTTGAACCCAAGCGAGTTCATTAGGCCGTGATAGGTCTCTTCGGGGACATCGGCATACTGATAGCCGCTTGAATCACAAAACTCAATCTCGAGCATTGATGTTTCTCGGTCATAACCATCAGCCCGTATGCTTACAGAGACCACAACCTCTCGATCCATGCTACAAAGCATATGTTTCTACAAATTAAAGCTATCGAAAATGCACAAACGGCACTTAGACCCCTCATTGGGACAATGGCTTTTTTAACACACTGGAGCGACGTAAGGGCACTAGAAGCGTTCCAAGCCAAACCTTACCTAAATTTACACCTGAATCGGGGTCGCTCACTAAGCGACTAAGGCTCCTTGATAAAGTTTAAGATTTCTCAGACTGTTAAGTGCCTAAGCATCTAACAATTGTGAAGTTAAGCGATATGGCTATCAAATTCACCGCCGGTGAAGGAATGGATACAGTAACAACTAAGAGCGGATCCAGGTTCGACTGCTACTTTTCTTTGGTGACTGAAGATGCATTCGACTCGTACTCGAGCTTCATCTATCTAGTAATCAAACGCGTTGAAGATCCCCAATCCGTTCTTGTAAGAAGGGACGCATATCTCGTTCCATTCAGACTCCTTGATGAGTTTTTAAAATCAGCTAATCTACCAGGAGAAATATAGTACACATCGAACCACTTACTATGGAAATGGTGAGTTTCAAGCGGGAAGAACTGAGAAAGGATCACGTTTCAAAATAGGACTTACTTCATTACGCCCTATGCGCTCACGCACACTTTTTTGACTTCCGCTGTGGACGCCGATTTGCAGCTCAGGAAAACAGAGCCGACTCGAAGATCCCAGGAAGCTTTGTCTAGACGAGGTGTTTTATAGATACTTGCTGCTGTTTTTAGCAGTTTTTTGTTATTATGCAGAAAACTTATCTATATTCACGTTAGAAATCCATGGTTGTCATTAACCTCAGGAGGGCCTAGAATCCAAATCTCACGCGTTTTAGTGCTGTTTTTACTCATTTCTATGACGATTGGTTCGTCAGCAATGGTTTATCCGAACGGGCCCCAAATCGTGCTAGCCCAAACCACTTCGGCAGTAACTCCGACGGTAAGTCCGACGGTAAGTCCCACAGCAACTCCGACGGTAAGTCCGACGGTAAGTCCCACAGCATCAACGACAGCAACTCCGACGGTAAGTCCGACGGTAAGTCCGACGGTAAGTCCCACAGCATCAACGACGGAATCGGTGAATCAAACAGGGGGTGGCGGTGCCGATCCCACACTGATAGGCGCAGCAATAGTCGGAATTATCGCCGTGGGGCTCATGGCTGGCATCTACTACGTGACCAGGAGGATGTAATCACGCAGCAAGCGCACGATCGATATGTAGGCGTTAATAAGCACGAGGTGTACAGTCGAATTCTTGAGCTTGATCTGCGAAAAATGGAAAAACGCCACGAACGCCACATATGGCACATAAAATCGATGTGGGGCGGTGTAGCGGGTATACTGCTTGCCATTTATGTGTTGATTACTGCGCAATACTTGAACGGCAATGCTCTGTTAGTGCGTAGCAACAACTATATATTAGCCGGAGGGGCGCTTCTCCTTTCAATTGCCCTATGCTATGGATTTATGTGGATCGGCGTAATAAACGAGTATAAAAAATTTGAGCGCATAATCAATGACAAGATGAAGTACTACGAAACCGTCATAAGCGCACCGTGAAACCCATAGAAACCGGCGCTTATTACTTTTTGCCGTAATTCCAAGAATCTTGATCTTCGTAGGTAAGATCCTTATAATCTAACTCATTACGATCTTTTCTGTGGTCTTTAGGGATGATTAGTGATGCCCCACGAATTAACACGATTCCAATGACGATGAGAACGAGAGCAAACAGGACAATTACAGGAATATTGAAAGTGCTAAGGAGGAGTCCAAGGATCCCAAGCTGCGAAAGAATTACGAACACCCCTAAGAGTACCAGAAGTGCGCCGAGGAAATACACTAAAAAAGCATCTAGTCTCGTGACACGGCCCCCTAAGTTCCAGCCGCCAGTTTTCCAACCAGTTCGACGACTTCTTTAAAACTTTTTACCTGTATTGGGCCGTAGACCTTGTCCAACAAGAGCGACCGCGCATTACGGCCGATGACAACTGCCGTGTTGCCATGATTGCGTATTTCGATTGTGATACCCTCATCGTCAAGCGCACGCGCGGCAGTGCCAAATATTTTAAGCGCAGACAGAGCGTTATTTATCATTTTATTGCTAGTGTTCTTACACTCACGCAGTTAGGTCACGAAACTGTTGAACCAACTGGCCAAGGTTTTCAGGTTCTACGATATCTAAAGAAACAGTTTTTCCTTCGTCTTCAACTTTGACCTCAATAGCAGGATCGTTACGTACCTTCAACACGAGTTTCGTTTCGTTTTGATAAATGATCTGTAAATAGTCTTTGCTTGCTCGTACAATCTCGCGTATTCGCTCCGAATCCATAAATCCGTCTGACATAAAAGTCACCACTTTATATCAATCCAATTAGATATAAGCTATACCCGTGCGCTGTAACCTAGCGCACTATCCTTTACAAAAACGACGCGATGTCCCCCAAGTCATTCCAGTTTTACCGTACATTTGTCCCAAAGCTGTCTGAACTATGCGATCCAGTCGTTATATCTTTCGACAACACCACCTTTGTAAAATCGTACACGCTTGATCCACTGGTTACCCCACACCACTTTATCCATAGTGGCAACTTTTTCTCTCAGCCTTACGTGCAAAAACCTGAACTGCGAACGAAGGAAAGGATTCTTCATTTGCAAGAGAAGCTTATCAACAAAAGAACTGATGGATTGATGACCCTCAATGTACCGGTAAACGGCGATTTGACAACGCCTTACTGGGAGCACGTTGCAGCAGATCGTTTGAAAGCAATCGAAGCGAGCTTAGAAGCTGCTGTATGGACAAAAGAGAACACAAAACGACCTGATTTGCTTTACGCTGGCTTTGAAGTCGGCACATATCGCGACGCAAGTTACATATTCAAAAAAGCAGTGAGTGCGGATCTAACTAACCTTTCTGCAGGATTCGGCCTTTTTTCTCGTCTGGCAAAATATCGCCAAGAAGATCGCTTAAAGCAGTTTGAGGTTCTCGCTGCATACGATCAACTCTCACGCGAGTTTGAGGGCACCCGCTTTCACGCCTCAGGAGGAAGCGCATTGAACGTCCTTGAGCTTCTTGCCTACGCTAATGTGACGTCAGCAGACGGCTCGAGCGCCGTTATCGCGGGGCTTGCATATGGCTCAGTTTTGACCGCAACGGGAAAGGTTATTAGAGCGAACAAACTCGCTCATTGGGGGTGTAACTGCGAGTTTTGTTCGGGCAGCCGTCCATCTGACGTGGTTAAGGAACTCCAGCGCTCATCTGAAGCGCGTGTGCGACATAACGTTAATGTGATGCGCTCTTCTGTAGCGCGAATAAATGATGCCCTCGCAAACAATACAATTGCAGAGCTCACCGAGCAGCGGCTTACTTTGTACAAAAACAAAGCGCTTTGGAAATGCTTGGATATAGTGAACAACAAGCCCGCACGAGAGTGACGATATGCTTAAAGCAGTGATGTTTGACTGGGACGGGACGCTTTATAATTCAATTATCCCTACCTACGAGAGCTACCTAGCCGTGATGGAAACATTCCGCCTGCCAAAGATGACCCTCAACGAATTTAGAGAACAGAGTCGGCCGAACTATCACGATTACTACCGGTGGCTGGGGATCGGCGAGGATGACTGGGTCGCCGCAGACGAGACCTGGATGAATTGCTACGCGCATTACAAAAAGGACTGCGTCCTATTTAGCGGCACTGAGAACGCTTTGCGAGAACTGAAGGAAATGAATTTGAAGCTCGGGCTCGTTTCAAGTGGGTCTCGAGAACGCGTGACAAGGGAGATTAAAGAGCAAAGAATTGAGTCCTACTTCGATTCTATGGTGTTCGGTGACGACGTTGGATTTGAGCATGGGAAGCCAGCGCCAGAACCCTTACTTATGGCATTAAAACGAGCGCATGTGGACGCATCGGACGTGCTTTACGTCGGTGACATGGTGGAGGATGTCCTCATGGGGAAAAAAGCAGGTACAAAAACTGCTGCCGTTCTTTGCGGCTTCGCGACACCAGAGCTTCTGATGCGGGCAAAGCCCGATCTAGTGCTGCGCGACGTGAGCGCCCTAACTAAAGCGATCAAAAAAAGAAAGGGGACGGGCTGACCCCTTCATTCGACGCTAATGTGTGACGTTTCCTCTTCAGGTTGGATGCGAGTCAGCTTGACTTCTAAAACACCGTTTCGATAGGTCGCTTTTGCGCTGTGGGGATCAACCTTGACCGGAAGCTCAACATTTTCAGAATATTTTCGAGCCTCGTTCTGAGCTCTGATGTCGATTCTGCTTTCTGTAGCCTCGAGCTGCACGTCCGTTCGGTCAACGCCTGGCATTTCGGCGATGATGTGCACTTCGTCTTTCGTCTCCATAACGTCAATCAAAGCCGTCCTCTCCTCTTCCGTCTTAACGCGCTTGCCAAAGGGTTGGACGTTGCCAAATTCTCGAACCTCGGGCGCTTCACCCGGATGCTGCGTCATTGAAAACCCATAAATGAATGGTTTAGGTTGCTTTCCTTCCTGCAGGTCGCGCAACATCTGATCCATCAGCTCTTCGAACCCGCCCCCGAGAAAGTCATCAAAAAAACCTCTTCGTCTTTTCGCCATTTTCTTTATCCTCCTTTGTTTCCTTTACGTGATTGAAGTATTGAAGTATTGATTTTACGCATAGCCCGTTTCTGTCTTAACTACTTTTTCCTTCACTTCTTCTTCTGTAACGGAAAACTTCGCAAACTCCTTAGCTATGTTCTCGTACTGGTGCAACATGTCGCGTGACGCCGTTGGCTTAACCCGATTGATAGCAGCGTAAAGATGGCCCTTATTAATCTTTATCGTTGCCGCGCCCTCGTTAACCTGCTCAGGCGTCATTTCGGGCTTAATAAAGTCTCTGAGAGCGAGCATCGCTGCCTCTCTACAAATTGCTTCAATATCAGCACCGACGTACCCCTCTGTTTCTTTGGCAAGCTGCTCGATGTCAACTTCGTCCGCTAGCGGTTTGCCTTGAAGGTGGATCGCGAATATTTGCGCGCGGCTCGAGGCGTTTGGCGGCGGTATATAAACGAGACGATC
>PMYA01000105.1:0-2467 GCA_003170935.1 Methanobacteriota archaeon | reverse complement strand
ACTTGCTTGGCGCGCCGAAACGTCTCGCGTACGCCTTTTTCAGACTCGCCTACCCACTTGCTAAGCAGCTCAGGCCCCTTTATGCTGATAAAGTTGGCTTCGCTTTCCGTCGCGACCGCCTGCGCAAGGAGCGTCTTCCCTGTCCCTGGAGGCCCGAAGAGCAACACCCCTTTTGGTGGTCTCGTGTTGATGCTGCTAAATGCGTCCGCGAATTTTATCGGCCATTCAACGGCCTCTATAAGCTCTTGTTTTGCCGCCTCAAGGCCGCCGACGTCTTGCCATTTTACATTCGGCGCTTCAACGAACACCTCGCGCATCGCAGAAGGTTCAATGTTTTTCTGGACGTTTGTGAAGTCCCCTTCATTAACCTGAAGCTTATCGAGCACCTCTTGCGGGATCTCTTGTTCAAGATCGATCTCCGGCAGAATTCTTCGCAGCGCGTGCATGGCTGCTTCCTTTGATAGGGCGGCGAGGTCAGCACCGACAAAGCCATGTGTGGTCCTAGCAAGGTCTTCGAGCTTTACGTCATCCGCGATCGGCATGCCACGGGTGTGCACTTGGAGTATTTGGAGCCGACCGGCTGCATCGGGCACGCCAATTTCAATTTCTCGGTCGAATCGACCGGGCCTCCGCAGGGCTGGATCGATCCCTTCCGGGCGATTGGTCGCAGCAATAACTACGACTTGTCCTCGGGCTTCAAGACCGTCCATTAACGAGAGCAGCTGGGCGACGACACGACGCTCGACCTCCCCCGTTACTTCGCTTCGTTTTGGCGCGATAGCGTCAATCTCATCGATAAAGATGATAGCAGGGGCGTTATCTGACCCTTCCTTGAAAAGCTCGCGCAGGTGCTGTTCGCTCTCCCCGTAAAACTTGCTCATGATCTCAGGGCCGCTGATGTTGATGAAATATGCGTCCGTTTCGTTTGCGACAGCTTTCGCCATGAGTGTTTTCCCTGTTCCGGGAGAGCCGTAGAGCAGGACACCTTTTGGTGGGTCGATGCCGAGCTTTTGGAAGATCTCAGGGTGCCGCAACGGCAACTCGATCAGCTCTCGTACCATCCCGAGCTCTCGTTGCAGACCGCCGATATCCTCGTAGGTCACGTGAGAAATAGAACGGTCCGCTGCCACAGTAGGTTTCTCTTTTAGCGTTACTTGCGTGCTTTTCCCGGCTATAACGATACCTGCGGGCTGGGTAGCAGTAATAACAAAGGTGATCGGATTGCCCAGCATTTCAACTCTAAGCATCTCCCCTTTCTGTACCGGGCGTCCTTCAAGGAATCTCATGAGATATTCCTCGCCGCCGACGATGCGCACCGGCTGAGTTGGTGCAAGAGTGATCTTCATCGCAGCATTCGATTTCGCTTTTCGAATGACAACCTTATCGTCGATGCCTACGTGGGCGTTTCCACGAATATTGCCGTCAATTCTGATAATGCCGAGGCCACGATCTTCCGGATATGCAGGCCACACTATCGCGGCTGCTCGGTTATGGCCCGTTATCTCGATGATGTCGCCGCTTACAAGCCCGAGTTGTTTCATGGTATCCATGTCGATTCGGGCAATTCCCCTCCCGGCATCGCGATGATATGCCTCAACGACCTTGAGCGTTACTTCTTCTGTCATTTTTCGATTATCTCCTATTTTACGTGATGATATGCTTATGAGCTTCTACAGTCCTAACCTCGCTAACCAATACGTTCTAGCGCCTATCAGTCTGATTTTCCCTCGTTTTTCAAGGTTATGCAGCCGCTCTACGAGTATTTGACCAGGTATCGCGAGCCCCGCAGACAGCTGGTCGGCAGTCTTGGGCCCTGTAAGCAGCATCGAAAGGATGTCATATTCAACAAAGTCGCGCGATATTGCGTCGATCTTCCTGGCACCGCGTTCCATGACCTCATTGATCAGCTCTTGAACCCTTCTCTGTGCCCCCATCAACTCCCGGTTAGCTCTCCTTAAGCTATCGAGAGTCTCGGCAACGTCGGCCAAACTGTTCGTTTTGATTTGTATATCGCCAATCGGGGTTAGGAACTCTGCAACGGTTGATTCGCTTTGCGCGGCGTTAGCGGATTCGACCCTATAGCTAAACGGAGAGATTTGAATTTCGAGCTGCTGATTATCGGCGATGTGGAAGTACTTCCGGCGTCGCTCGTCAACAAAAAACCGGATAATCCCTGCCCGCTCGAGCATACTGAGGTGACTGATCACCGCCTTAGGGGCAACTTGCAGTCTTTCTGATATCTCGGTCACGTAAAATGGCCGCAGCGACAGCAATTTTAAAATGTTGCGGCGATTCTCATTGCCGAGAATATCTAGGAGTTCTGCTTCGTCCATTGCTGTTTTTTAGCTTGTCACGGTCTAATAGATCGTGACACTAACTTATAGTTAGTTTTGATTGTATATAAAAGTTGGTCAATCAGGGGCTTTGTTGCGGAAGTCTTGTTTTCGGCTTACTTCTGCAACAACCT
>PMYA01000171.1 GCA_003170935.1 Methanobacteriota archaeon | reverse complement strand
GGATCAGGGCACGTAGTATTTTCCATGAGCTGAATCAGCGATTTTTTTTAGAAATAAAAATAGAGCTTTGAAACCGCAGTTGTACCTATATGAGTTTCAAAGCTATGTAGCCGACAATTACGATAACTACTCCAATTATTAGTAAACCGACTACGGTTTGGATGATGATAGCGAAGATATTAAGCCAGCCACTGAACGCAAGCATCGGGAGTATTAGACTTCCTATCCACCAACCAAGTAGCAAAAACAGGATCAGTATAACAATTACTGCGACTATCAGCAATGCAGATATGAGTGAGTCCTTAAATGTCATTGCGCACCTCCCAATTCATTAGAAACCCCAGTAGAAAGGCCACCCCTTCGTTAGGCTCTTCTAGTCTAAAAACGTTTCCATATCAACAGCGCTGGTCGTTTCATTGGCTTACTCGTTTATCTGTCATATCTTCTGTCTAATTAGAAANNGATTACCATCATAGGCTCTAAGATCTATTTTCAACAAAATACAAGCATTGCGTTTGTTTTTCTGCTTCGTACAAAAAAACTGGTTTTTAGCAAAAAGCATGTAGTAAGCGAAGCTGAAACTGACTCCTCAATCATGTGCATTCAAAAGCGTTTTTTGTCGGTCTCTTTTTATTTCGGTAAGCAGAGGAAGCTCCTTTCAAGGCTTCACTATACGCGATCAATGTCCTCAGAGAAAAGTGAATATTTGGATGCTTAAGTTGGAAATGCGAAGCACCTTCACCAGACGAGCTGCTTGCTGTAGCGAAACGCAACGCACCAGAGGGTTTATCTATAAGCATCCATCTATACTCATAAGTAGTTTCCGAGGTGATTTGATGTCGATCTTACAGACTGTCCCCCAACTGCCGAGTAACTTGCAGCTCTCTCAAAGCACAGGAGTTATTATAGCAATTGGGTTGGCTGTTTTGATAATAATCATTGCTGTTGCGTTAGTTATTAGAGCCCGCAGACGGAGTTCGACGGCACAGGAAGTTAGAACGTCCGTCGATCAGGAAGCCATTGATACCGAAAGCTTTGAAGAGATAGCTGTCCCAAAAACAGAACCGACAGCGATACCGCTTTCGGAGGAACCCGAGAAGGACGTTGTTCACTCACCTACATCTGTCCTTACTGAGGATTTACATTTAGAGGAAAGGAAGGACGCACCCGCGCCGCAACTTCCTCATGATACGACCACAATAGTTAAGGGTAACGTTAATGTGGCAGCAGTTACAGCCAGTGCTGATCAGGCTGTCGAGATTCATGAAGAGCTTACTGCTTTAGATTACAGTGAGGCTATTACGCCAGCTGAGTCGGTAATAGATGAACAGAGTCTAGCCACAAAGATCGCGGAAGTCAAAGAAGACCTCGACTCTAATGAGATTCTGAGTATCATTCTGCTGAAATGTGTCGATATAGCGAAATCATTGAATCGAAGAACTGACCTCAATTGGATGCAGCGCGAGCTTTACGGCTCAGCGGAATGGGATACGGCGGCTTACGTTAATATTAGCAGCGAGGACGTATTCCCCCCCCATAGGTTAATTAAGTCAACGATGTACGTAAACTATACGCGTGAGGGCGACGCGTTTCCGACAATTGAAGAATATATAATCCCCGTATTTGAAAACCGTTCAATATTTGCGCTTGAGAAAATATTGGAAACGGCGAATATTCAAAACCAGAACTATGTTGTATTGAACACTCCTGCTCCGGCCCAGTGGCCCAGTACGTCCTCCCTAGGTGAACTGATACCACTTACCGTTTCTTTGCGAGACTACTCAGACTTGCTTGCAGCAGTGAGAAAGCAAGCTAGTGATTTTGTACAGTCACTACGTTAAATTCAATGATACGTCGGTGGATCGTGAGTTCACGTATCCACGGCAACTTTTTTACCCGGATAACGGTCGCTAACCAGTTCTCATTTAAGTCCTAGCAACCGTGCATGAAGTCAGAAAGCTAAAATCGTCAAGGATTAAAAACAAATTTAGTATTCTTGCTAGGACCCCACACCTCCGATTTGCATTGGATTTATATGCCGGTAGATGTCGGATACTTCCCTTACCAACCGCGGGTCTGCAAAATTTCTTCCTTAGGTATCTGACCTACAGACAAACCTTTCATAGGTAATCCTAGACCTTTGGAGATCTCTGCTAACGCCTTCGGATCGTCAAAGTTGTTAACCGCTTCAACTATAGCCTTAGCCATCACTTCAGGCTGTTCTGATTTGAAGATTCCCGAACCAACGAAAACCCCGTCCGCGCCCATGCGCATCATAAGTGCCGCATCGGCTGGTGTGGCGATACCGCCTGCAGCGAAGTTGACTACGGGCAATCTCTGCATCTCAGCAGTTTCAGATGTTAGGTCGGCGGGTGCCTGAATTTCGCGTGCTACAAGGCCGATTTCTTGCTCAGATTTACCTTTGAGCTCTCTTATCTTACCCATAATAACGTGCATGTGTCGCACAGCTTCTGATACATCACCAGTTCCCGCTTCGCCCTTCGTGCGAATCATCGCAGCGCCTTCGTTAATCCGCCTTAGGGCTTCTCCAAGGTCCCGTGCGCCGCATATAAACGGTGTGGTAAAACGGAGCTTATCAATGTGAAATTGCTCATCAGCGGGGGTCAAGACTTCGGACTCGTCGATCATATCGACCCCAAGCGCTTCCAAAATCTCTGCTTCCATGAAATGGCCAATCCTTGTCTTGGCCATCACCGGTATCGAAACCGCATCGATGATCTCAGAGATTATTAAGGGGTCGGCCATTCGCGCGACGCCTCCAGCCTTGCGTATGTCTGCAGGAACAGCGTGAAGCGCCATTACTGCAACGGCTCCGGCCTTTTCGGCGATAATTGCTTGTTCTGCCGTGGTCACGTCCATTATGACCCCGCCTTTTTGCATCTTAGCGAAGCCCCTTTTCACCAATTCGGTTCCGTGATGCAGTTTTTCAATGTCCACTCAAATCACTCTCTTGGTCGAGGTTATAGTCATCTGAAAAGATAAACCTTGTGTAGCTTTTTACTGCAAATGTGATTTAATCCTGTTTTGTATCTCTTCAGCTGCAAAATCTGGGCCATACTCCTTTTTATACGTCTTATACAAATCTGTAAGATCCCTGATTTGCATCTTAGAAATGAAGATGGGGCCACATTCTGCCTCGACTAGCTTCTTTAGCCTCTTTACGACGTCTTGGGCGTCTTCGGTGGCTCTCTCTTCACTCATACGGTCTTAATAAGCTGCGCAACGTTTTAATACTTTCCTACCCAGTTACTAAAAAAAGGGCAATTCAGCCTTTTTAAGCTGAAATTGTCACGTGACGTGTGTTAAATGTCAAATAAGCAGTTAAGCCTAGGCACTCTTGAATATCTGAGCAATAACTTCCAACTCAAATCATGCGAAAGCTGTGGCAGCCGCTTTTGGGCGCGAGAAGAGCAAAAAACGTGTGGTGATGCACCGTGCGCGCCGTATACGTTTATCGGGGCTCCCGTTTTGAAAAAACGCGACCTTAATGACCTTAGGGAATCCTATCTGTCGTTTTTTGAGCGCCGGGGACATGTTCGCATCTTACCGTACCCTGTAATTGCTAGGTGGAGGGAAGATGTGCTGTTAGTTAACGCTTCAATATACGATTTTCAGCCGCTCGTAACCTCCGGTAAGATCCCCCCACCAGCTAACCCACTCACTATATCACAACCTTGCATTCGACTGAAAGACATTGATACGGTCGGGAAAAGTGGTAGGCACCTAACTAACTTTGAAATGATGGCCCATCATGCATTTAATGATCCCGATTGCCAAATCTATTGGAAAAACGAAACTGTGCAGTATTGCGATAGTCTGTTACACGAACTTGGAGCAGAACCCGCCGCTATTACTTATAAGGAGACTCCTTGGGCGGGTGGCGGTAATGCTGGGATCTCTTTGGAGGTGCTTGTTGGTGGTTTAGAGCTTGCAACACTCGTTTTTATGGATATGGAGCGATCAAAAACTGGGGTGATGATCAAAGACGAGTGCTATACGCAAATGAAAAAGTCGATCGTTGATACGGGTTATGGCTTAGAACGTATGGTATGGGCAGGTAACGGCATGCCTACGATATATGACGCCGTTATGCCAGACATCGTAAACTATCTGATTGAGTGTACTGGCCTTGAGCACTCACTTGAAGACCCCTATTATTCACATATTTTAGCCCAGAATGCGCGATTTGCTGGCATGGTTGACCTAAACGCTTCTAATCTGCTCGATCTGCGGAAAAGAGTTGCTAAAAGTATAGGCATCGCTGTTGACGACCTGGTAAGAATCGTAGAGCCTATTGAGACTTTGTACACAATTGCTGATCATTCTCGGTGCCTTGTTTTTATGTTAGGTGACGGGATAGTCCCGTCCAACGTGAAAGCTGGATATCTCGCTCGGCTAGTGATAAGAAAGGTGCTTCGCTCGTTGCAGGGTTTAGATTCTGTTATCCCGTTGGAAAAGATCATCCTGAAACAGATAGAAGACCTCAATGCTTTCCCTAAATATGCAGAGCGGGCGGATACCTTAATTGACATAATACAAAATGAAACTGAGAAGTACAGGAGTACTATAGATAAGGGTACGAGACGTGTATCAGGCGTGGCGCAACGTTATAAAGGACAGAGTTTTCCCGTTGCTGAGGTCATTAAAATGTATGACACTTATGGTGTGCCTCCAGAGACCGTCAAAGATGTAGCTAAGGAATTCGGTGCAAGCGTCGAATTGCCGGATGATTTTTATTCACTAGTCGCAGCTACGCACGAACGGGTAAAAGAAGTCGAAGAATTAGCCGCTGAAGCCGTTCAGAGCTTGCCTGTGACCCATCGACTGTTCTACGACGAACCTGAACAGACGAACTTCAAAGCTCATATCGTTGGGTTAGTGGATGATGGCATTATTCTGGATAAAACGTTATTCTACCCGGGTGGCGGCGGACAACCAGAAGATACAGGTTATATTACAGCACCATCAGGAAAGATAGTCCGAGTACGTCTAGCACGACTTCAGGGGCATGCGATCATACACGAAGTTGAAGACGTCGAACCTTTTTCGGTTGGTGATCAAGTAACAGGAGATATAGACGTAAAAAGAAGGCAATCTCTAGCCCGACATCATACTGCGACACACATTCTTCTAGCGTCTATTAGAGATGAATTGGGGGGCCACATTTGGCAAGAAGGGGCACAGAAAGGGGTCAAAAGCTCGCGCCTTGACGTTTCGCACTACAAGAAAGTAACTGATGACGAAAGGAAAGAAATTGAGCTTAGAGCCAATGAAATGATTATGGCCGACACAGCGGTAGAGACTCAGTGGATGGATCGTAACGAAGCAGAACAGACATACGGATTTGCTCTTTACCAGGGTGGAGTGCCACCAGGGGAGATTATTCGAACTGTGCAAGTCGGCGACGATATCCAGGCATGCGCCGGAACCCATATGACCAGCACTGGAAAAGTCGGACCATTGCGAATCATCAGGACGGAGCGAATACAAGATGGAGTTGAACGCTTCGAATTTGCTGCTGGAGTCGCTGCCTTAAAGTACGATCAGCGACGTGATACGATCCTTGGCGAATCGTCTCAAACGCTGCGAGTCCCAGCAGAACAACTCCCTGTTACTGTAGGTCGCTTCTTTGAGGAATGGAAGCAAAGAGGCAAGGAAAATGAAGAGCTAAAGGGGAGTAGAGCAAAGTTCACGTCTTTGGCATCTGAGTATATATCGGTGAAAGAAGCGCAGGAAGCTCTCAGTGCAGGGGATCTAGAAACCGTCGCTAATAGGCTTTCATCGCTGGATGCTGCATTTAAAAGGTTAACTGAGGTTAAAGTCTCTCCGTCAGCAGCTACTGCAGTAGCGGAAGTTATGCCCCCCACAGTTCAGATTGTGGAGCCGATACAACCCGGAAACCACCTAATTAAAATCCTTTGCTGCATTGATGCTGACATAAAAGAGCTTCTGCATACCTCACAGGAACTGCTAAACGACAACGCTGTGGTTATCCTCGGAGGAGTACGTGGGGGAGAAGCAAGCATTGTTGTTAGGGTGGGCACGGATGTAGTGAAAAAAGGCTTGAACGCAGCTATAATAGTAAAAAAAGCGTGTAGCTTACTTGGTGGGAGTGGAGGAGGGCGGCCTGACCGGGCGCAAGGAGGCGGCCCATACGCAGATAAGATCAACGAAGCCGTAAACGAGGCTAAGAAACTCGTGCGCGAGCAACTTGAAGCGATAGGACAAACAGGTTGACGACATGGATTTAGAATGTATCGAGTGCGGCAAGAAACACGACCTCTCGACCGTCGTGAATACGTGCAGTTGCGATGGCCTCCT
>PMYA01000178.1 GCA_003170935.1 Methanobacteriota archaeon | reverse complement strand
GATAGACGCAATCGGGGTTTTCGACGGACAAAAGCGGTCGATAGTGCAGCCTGTGAGTGCTAAGGTTTATGTGCCTATTGTAGAAAGAAAAGGAGCGCAAGTTCTTTCTATTATGGGACACGTCGCGCAGCTTATGGATTTGAACGATTACTCAACTTTTGAGATCGAGATTCCTCAAGAATATATGAACAAACTTGAAGAAGGCAAGGAAGTTACGTACCTGGAATCTATGGGTAATCGCAAATTAGACATCAAATAATAAGACCAACTTTATTGTTTTTTATCCGTATGATATTTGCTGATTCAGGCTCCGATTACGCGAGCAGCAAGTACGTAATTCACGGCGTCTTGTTTGACGGGACTTCATCGTTTAGAACGGGATCTCGATGGGCGCCTGAAGCGATTCGGAAAGCTTCTCAAAACTATGAGGCATATGACTTTGATTGTGATCGCGATCTTTCAGAGTTGCTAGTTCACGACATGGGTGATACGGAGTACGGTAATCTAAACGAAATGGTTGTCGATCTCGAAAAAACAACCTCTCGCTTAGTCGAGGACGAAAAAGTGCCAATAACATTAGGTGGTGAGCATTCAGTTACTTTTCCCTGTGTTAAGGCCTTAGCGAGAGAAATGGAGCTCGTGGTCGTCATTTTTGATGCGCATTTGGATTTTAGGGAAGACTATCTTGGTAATGAATTCGGCCACGCGTGCGTTGCGCGGAATATCTCTGATCTTGGGATACCGCTAATTCAAGTTGGAATCCGAAGCGGAGCTCGCGATGAGTATAAGCATGCGTTAGATACCAGCGTTATTTATACGATGCAACAGATTAGGCGGGAGGGAATCAAAAAAATCTTGAAAGAAATCGGATCTTCAGTTAGGGGCAGAGCCGTTTATCTCTCCATTGACATGGACTCTATAGATCCTGCTTTTGCGCCTGGTGTAGGAAATCCTGAGCCATACGGGTTGACGCCATTGGAACTGCGAACCGCTATCAGGAGGTTGGCACCTAATGTGTCTGGTTTCGATTTAGTTGAGATCACCCCCGACTATGATATGGGAATGTCATCTATGGTCGGCGCGAAACTCGTTCGCGATTTCTTATTTGCTCATTCAAGTTTTGTGACTAAAACGACGATTAAGGAGATTGTTTAGTGAACCCAATTAAACACGCTACGGTCCAAAAAGGTATCACTGTGGCTGCCCTCATCCAGCAGTACGAAAACTGTGCTTTTGGAGCTGGACGTTTAGCTAAAGCCGTCAAGATTTACAAAGAAATGCAAGCTGAAGATGTAACGAGCTTTTTTGGTCTTGCCGGCGCTATGGTCCCTGCTGGAATGCGACAGGTCGTTGTTGACATGATTAAGCGCCAGGATATCGATGTTCTGGTAACGACCGGAGCTAATATGGTGCATGATATGATCGAAGCATTCGGAGGTGAGCATTGTCAAGGCCAATGTAGCGTAAACGATATTGAGCTAAAGAACTCAAAAATAGATAGGATCTACGACGTCTATCTGGCTGACGAACATTTTAAGACGTTTGAAAATAGATTTGACGCGATCGTGACCGATATTCTTGATTCAAGTTCACAACAACAGTTTTCTATTGCGGATTTCTTGCACGAGATCGGGTCGCGTATTACGGACAAAAACTCTATTTTGCGAGCCGCTGTAGATAACGAGGTCCCTGTTTTTTGTCCTGCAATTGCCGATTCTTCTATTGGACTCCAGAGCTGGGTGTTCGGGTACAAACGTGATCTTCACGTTGATACATTCAAGGATATTAGACAAATCATGGACATATGCTACAATGCAAGACGATCCGGTGCGCTTTTTATAGGCGGGGGCGTTCCAAAGAATTTCATCATGCAATCCATGCTTCTTATCCCTAAAGGGCTTGATTTTGCCGTCCAATTAACCATGGATACCCCTGAGACCGGGGGTCTTTCCGGCGCAACTTTGGACGAAGCGAAATCGTGGGGGAAAATTGGCGAACACGGAGAGACTGTCACTGTGTATTCAGACGCGACTATCACGCTTCCAATCTTGGTTGCTTCTTCGTTATGAATAGCTAGCGTGTGAGTTTGTAACTCTAAAAGCGCCTCCCAGATACGCGATCCAAGTCAAAACTTGCTGTTTTTGCAATGGCCATCACAGCAAAGGTCCCGGCCTGAACCGGATCGGTTACCACTAGGTCCGCCACGTCTGGCACGGAGCCTGCCATATTAAGGGCTATGACCTTAAAGCCCTCATTTTGCAGCTTCGTGACCTCTTGAGCGATTTTTCCCCCCATGAGGGAACCTGCCAGCACTACAATACTTGCTCGATGTGTCCTAGATACCGCATTTACCGCTTTTGCAATGTTATTTTCGTCTATTATAGGTAAAGTATCAATGCTAATGCGCTCTCCTCTTATGTTGTGCCTATCAGCTTCTGTAATTGCCCCGAGAGCTACTTGTGCAACCTGAGCGCCCCCGCCTATAATGATAATTCTGGAGCCCCAAATCTTTTCGAATGGTTGATGAAAAGAAACGCTTTCAACGTCAGTAATAGCTTTTAGCTTTTTTGCTAATTTGTGTCCACTAGGTACATTCTCAATTTCCATGTAGATTGCAGCTAAGCCTTTATGCTCGCCTTTCGAAAGAATAAATTGCTGTGTATATTTTATATTTCCCTCAAAATGCGCAACTGCAGCTGCAACATCTCTTAGAACGCCAGGTTTGTCTTGGCATATCACATTTATCGCGGTTGACTTCTCCATCTCTGTTTAGCTCCGATTGATGCTAGTAGCCCGATGCGGGTTATTTATTATTCCTTCTTCTGTAATTATGGCTGTTACTAACTCTTTAGGAGTCATATCAAATGCAGGGTTTTCAACTTGAACCGACAGAGGAGCAATTTGTTTTCCGCGACAAAATATTAGTTCATTAGCGTCGCGTTCCTCAATCTCGACAACTGAACTTTCATGATCAAAGGTTGCCAAAGGCGCAGCAACATAGAACGGTACATCGTGAGTTTTGGCGCAAATCGCAAGCATATACGTCCCTACCTTGTTGTAGACTGAAGTTTGAGTAATCCTATCCGCCCCCACTATGACGCTGTCGATTTTTCCCTGTTTCATTACAGAAGCAGCCATATTGTCAGTTATTAATGTTGTGGGGATATTGTCTTCTAATAATTCAAAGGCTGTGATGCGGCTGCCTTGGTTGAGCGGTCTAGTTTCGCACGCATATACGGTGATGCGCTTTCCCTCTTGTATTGCAGAGCGCACGATTCCTAAAGCGGTTCCCCAACCTACCGTAGCAAGCCTTCCAGCATTGCAGTACGTCATTACGACGTCGCCGTCTTTAAGCAGTGATGCACCAATGCACCCTAAGGCCTTGTTTGCTACTATATCTTCTTCGGCTATGGAGAGTGCCTCATTGAGGGCTACTTCTCTGGCTTCTTCAACCGTGATGCAGGGCTCAATTGCTTTTAGAACGCGATCAACCCCGAAAAACAGATTAATGGCAGTCGGTCGTGTTTCTATTATTGACTTAGCTGCTAGATGCAAATGCGCTTTTAGCTTGACGATGCTGCGGTTTTTGTTCGACTGTGCGGCAAGAGCGACTCCATAAGCACCGGCTGCGCCTAGAGCGGGCGCCCCACGCACTTTCAATGTTTTTATCGCGTTGATGAGCTGATTTAATGTCGTTATTCTCACAAGCTCATACGAGACAGGAAGTTTAGTCTGATCGACTAATACAATAGCGTCAGAGTCCCAGAAAATCGTCAGTTTTTCATCAAACTGCTGGTCCATATGCTCAACTAGAAATTAAAGTTTACAAGCTTAACGGTAGAATTCTAT
>PMYA01000056.1 GCA_003170935.1 Methanobacteriota archaeon | reverse complement strand
CTACTACTTTATGTAAGATATACAATTTATTCAAAAAGATATTCATCTATTCGTAATCTCAGGTAAAACTAGCATGGAAATCATCGTTTTAAGATTAGGTCACAGAATCGAGCGCGATCGACGCGTTACAACGCATGTCGGTCTGTGCTCGAGAGCGCTGGGGGCGCAAGGAATGCTTCTTGCGGCGTCTGACCAGTCTGTTGTCTCTACGATCCGTGATGTTGTGCAACGCTGGGGCGGAAACTTTTGGATTCGCGACCAAATAAGCTGGAAACACGAGATATCTCAGTGGAAACACGACCAGGGGACCGTAGTTCACCTAACGATGTATGGACAGAATCTGCCAAACGTCATTGATCAACTTGATACCGATAAACTTATGGTCGTTGTAGGGGCGGAAAAGGTGCCCCCAGATCTGTTCAGGCTTGCGGATTATAACGTCGCGATTACAAACCAGCCACACTCGGAAATTGCGGCGCTGAGCATTTTCCTTGATCGAGTGCAGAACGGGCAAGAGCTCGCGGCAGATTTTTCGGGCAGAATGAGGATCGTCGGTAACGTCAACGAGAAGGTAGGTGTTAAGCGTTCTGAGCCGATCGAATAACACTTCCAGTCCTACTGAAGAATCGCTTCGAGTTTTAGTCGTTGGTTACAACACGAGGCATATCGTTTGCTCAGCAAAACGGGCAGGGTTTTACGTAGAGTCTGTTAGCCATTATGAAGACCGTGACTTGATTAAATGCGGAGACGTCACGCGTTTAATAAGAGACGCATCTCCTGACGTAGATACAGACGCTGATTATAGAAGTTTAAAAGCGCTTCTGAGTGGCATCTCTTACGATTACGCGATATTAGCCAGTGGATTTGAGACACTTGATATTCCACGGGTAGTGGGGAACCCTCCATCTCTTGCGAGTTTTGTTGATGACAAAGATCGTCTAAGGCACAAGCTTGAATCTTTAGACTATCCAGTACCTCAGCATTTTGACTTGGAAGACAACCTGAAGTTTCCAATTATTCTGAAACCTAAACGAGGAGCCGGTGGATTTAGGAACGTTCTTGTTAGAGATAAGCAACACTTAACGAGAAGTATTGAGCAGTATCACGAGAATGGTTGGGACGATCTTTGTCTCCAGGAATATGTCCAAGGGGCTGATGCAAGCGCATCAGTTTTATCGACCGGAAAGCAAGCACTCACAATAGCTATTAACGAACAGCTCATTGGCATCAAGAGCCTGGGACCTCTGCAACGATTTAGCTTTTGTGGTAGCGTGACTCCTTTAAAAACAAGCTTTGCTAGGAAAATCGAAGAAATCTCAAACTCATTAGCGACAGATCTCGGTCTAGTCGGTACGAATGGTATCGATTTCATTATTGGCGCAAACGGCCCGGTCATAATCGAGGTTAACCCGCGGTTTCAAGCAACACTCGATACGATAGAAGGGGCACTAGGAATTAATCTCGTAGATGCACATATTAAGAGCTGCCAGGGTGAGCTGGTTCCCCGAACGAGATATAGCAGATTTGCATGCCGCACGGTCTATTTTGCTGAGCGCGATTTTTACGTTAAGAAGACTTGCGAAGGCAAGAATTTTATGGATATTCCTCGAAAAGGAACCTTTATCGAACGTGCTAAACCAGTCATATCAGCGATCGGTTACGGTAAGTCGAGAGATTGTGCGTTTAATAATGCGTTTCACTACATAGAAACCGTAAAAAGATATATCGGGGCTGGGTCCAACAACTCGGCGCTTTCCGGTGACATACGTGTCAGTAAGTATAAGACACTTTGCAAACAAAAAATAATATNNATTACTGATGTCGCAGTTCGGGGATATTTGAAGAATCTTGTCGGGGAAGACGGCTTAGAAATGGTAGGGCGTACTTCCATAAATGAGCTGACCGACGAGAAAATCGCAGAAGAGACAGACGCGAATCTCAACACGGTGAGGCGTACTCTGTATATATTATATGAAAATCGCTTAGCCAACTACCGACGTGAAAGGGATAAGGACAGCGGGTGGCTCACATATCTCTGGAAAGTAGACCTAAGTGAAGTTGAGCGTAACGTGGAAGAAGAAGCCCAAAAACTTGTTCGAAGGCTTGAAACCCGGTTAGATTTTGAAGCGCAAAACGTGTGTTACACATGTGAAAACGGCTGTGGTCGTTTTCTATTTGAGAATGCAAGCGATTATGGCTTCATCTGCCCGGTATGTCAGGGTGGGCTTGACTATCAGGACAGCTCAATTTTGGTCGAAACTATGGGACAAAAACTGGAAGAACTGAGAATTGCCTTCGAATAACCTCCCATCAGACGAAGAAGCGTTACAGCTTCTCAAGAACAGTGGCTGTAGCGATAAACTCATCAAGCACGTCAAAGCTGTCTCTCAATACGCGGAGGAAGTAGCGAAACTGAGGGGAGATGCTGACATAGCGCTCGTCCGAATAGGTGGGCTTTTACATGATATTGGGAGGTGCAAAACGAACAGCATCAGACATGGTGTCGCTGGCGGAGAGCTTCTCCGTAGCTACGGAGTAGATGACCGTGTCGCCCAAATCGCAGAGAAACACGTTGGAGCGGGGATAACCGCGGAAGAAGCAGACAGGTTATCTTTCCCACCAGGAGACTACATGCCACGAACGGTCGAACAGAAGATCGTAGCTGCTGTCGACAACCTAATTGAAGGCTCACGAAGAATCAGCATAGAGAGAGCAGAAGTAGATTTCTGTGCTAAGGTTGAGCGACAAGCGGCACTTCGAGTAAGAAGCCTTCACGACGACGTTTTTAGCTGTAACGACCGTTTTCAAAACGACGCATGAGAAGAAACCGTCAATGAGTACGCTTCACCTAATGCAACTCGTGTGCGGACAGGCAAATAAGGTGGGCCTGTCCTTTGGGGCGATGTTATATAATGACCTCAGTAAATTACGCGTTACCTATTCTTTTGAGCTCACGAAATGGATCTCTGTTACGGTATCAGGTCCTGATGAGGAGCTTGCTGCCGACCTGCTCACGAAGAAATATGGCAAGTTGCACGACGTTCAACGGGGTGATATTATCCGGGCTTGGCTTGCGGAGATCAATGATACAGATCTTGCCTTGGATGCTGGCGGAAAACGTGTTTTGGTGCCTCAAAGCAAACTTAAACAATTAGGGAGAGGTACTGCTCTGCAAGTTGCCTTAAGATTTGGTTTTATTCGATGTTTGCCACTCGAGGTGCAACTCGTCGAAGAAAATGATGCAGACCTAACGAAAAACCAGATCGACACACTTTGGCGGTGGAAAAGAGGGACTGATCGGATAAATGTTAACAATGCCACTCGCGCGCAGATTCACGCAGTGCTTAAGCGTAGCGGTCACATTCGAGATATCTACGCGATCGAGAGGCTTGGAATCTTGGAGCATTCGATAGTGTGTAAACACGGAACAGACGCCCCTGGACTTATCCCTATTATAGGCCCTCTCCTAGAATCGGAGCTTGGCTGCATTAGGGGGGATAATACTTCGAGGTAGCCCACCTTTTGCGGGGTTGTCTTGTCTGTAGCTGGCTAAAAAATCGAAACGCCCTTTACGCTTGCAAGACCTAGTATCTTATCGACTAGCACGCCGGGAATGCGCGTATCGCAGATTATCGTTAGTTTTGGGTCGTCAATGAAGTAAGAATCGTCAGTCACAGCTTGCCTGACGCTTACGCCGTATTCTGCGATAGTTTGTGTGACTTCCTCTATAATGCCGATTTGCGAAGCGTCTCGGGGTGTAATGATTATGACGCCAAGTCCTAAGACGGGTGCTACGTCGCGGAGAAAAACGAATGTCTTTATGTTTGAAAAAAAGTTCTTAAGCGTTTCGTCGCTCAAAATAGTAGCAGTCGTCTCGTCGACTGCTCGCCGATCTACTTTAGCCTCTCGCGCAATCTCTGTGTCAGGGATCCGAATTGAGCCTGAAACAACCGCTCCAGCGCCGTTAACTTGGAATCCGTGTTCAAGCAAAACCCGTATGACACGCTCTTGAGCGGGAAATTTGGAAAACCGGGCGAGTAATTCACTCCACATGCTTGGCGATTTTGTAAAGGTTTTTAGCGTATCTATTCATGAATGACACATACAAGAAGTTTGTGCACAACATGCGGCTGGATTTGTATCTCGTTAAGGAAAAGCTTGTCGCATCTCGCTCTCGAGCACAAAGGTCGATCAAGAGCGGGTTAGTCGCAGTTGACGGTAGGGCGATCTTGAAACCTTCTTTTGATGTAACGCACGGTAATAGCATAATTGTCGCCGCCTCGGTAGATAAGCCAGCTGGCTATTGGAAATTGAAAGGGATCCAAGAGGCCGTTGGATTGATCAAAATAGGAGACGTCGTTTTAGACATCGGCTCAAGTGCAGGGGGATTTTTGTGGTACGCGGCGGAGTTTGCTGAAAAAGTATACGCAATCGAGTTTAGTTCTTCCTTTAAGCAACTTCTTGACATCGTTGTCGAACACTACAACGATAAGGTGCTTTTAACGTATACTGACGCCTTTTCTTTTGATTTTATGAGTTTCGGGGTTAAATTCGATGTTATTTTGAATGATGTTACGGCAGAACCAAAAGACTCTTTAGAGCTCCTCTTAAAGTCTTCTGTGGCGCTTAAGGCTGGTGGGCGCGTTTTGCAGGTTTTTAAAGGCAAAACTAAGGATCTTCCTCTTAATGATTTTTTGCATCAATTTGAAGAGTATGGCTTCAAAACGTTTGAAGTAATTACTAGTCAAAAAGAAGAGCTTTTCGTTATTGCTGAGAAGGGTGCGAACGGAACTAACGCCGAGGAAGGGATTTGAACCCCTGCGAGGCAAAAGCCTCACCAGCTGTCTGATTCCGAGACCTCCAGGCTGGCGCCGTAGTCCACTTGGCTACCTCGGCACGTTCGATGCGCTAGCCGGGATTCGAACCCGGGTTTGAGGCTTGGCAAGCCTCAGTGATAACCAACTACACTACCAGCGCAAAAATCGAGCATGCGATCATGCAAGCGTATCTATATAAAAGTTGTACACGCAACGGCAGACATTTTGCGGCAGTTTGGCGAAGGAGAGCTCGCTTTCGCTAGCGTATCTAACTTGGGGAGGTAATTGATACCTTCGAGTTTAAACTTCAACTTGTATACAATGGCTTGAATGTCGAAAATTGATGTGCGCGTATCATGAAAGGCGATGTTGAACACGTTTGTTGCTCAAGGTAACGCGACCCTTGGTCTCGCCTTCCATACGTGGGGGATATTGCATACAGGAACGTTCAGGACGAAGCGATCCTAATTCAAGGCGATAGCTTTTTAGCAGGTTCAACAGAAGGGGTGGGAGTCCCTTACCTATGTTGCCTGCTTGTTGAAAATGCCCCAGCCCGGATTTGAACCGGGGACAACCAGATCTTCAGTCTGGCGCTCTCCCAGGCTGAGCTACTGGAGCGTCTTGTCGTATGAGTCCCGCCTCCCCGATTTGAACGGGGGACAAATCGGTCTACAGCCGACCACTCTGCCAGACTGAGTTAAGGCGGGTGACGACAGTATTGCTGCCGTTATTACTTATTCTTTACTGTGTTCAGCTGAAGACCTTAAAAGTGCTATATGCTTTTTGTTTCAGGTTGATCAGTCACCTTTGTTGTCAAAGAATATGGTGGGATTTTTATCGCTCGTCGATATAAAAAAGCGATAACGGAAGTTTAATAAAGTAATAAGGTGAACTCAAGTCAGACATATATCTGACGAGCGTCTGACAAATGGCAGCTTTTTGTGGTCTCGTAGGCAGACAGATGTCTGCTTTCCGTCTGACGCTATATACTTCCAAATAAGTGCTATGGAGCGAATCACCCTGAGATTACCCAAACAACAGCTCGAACTAATAGATTTACTAGTAACAGCGGGAGAATTTCCCTCAAAGAGCGAAGCAATACGAGCAGCTGTTCGGGACTTAGTTGATACCCATTACGAGAAGCTCTTGAGTAGAAAAGAACGAAGTTCAGTTTTGATTTAGAAGAGGTGACGGTGTATATGCAAAGTATAGTCGAAGAGGCTTTGCGGCGATGCGAGATGGAAAAGCAGCGACCTCAGGTGCCTCAAAGTGACGAAGAAGAGGAATTTGGAGCTCCTCGAATACTCATTATTGGCTGTGGAGGAGCTGGCAACAACACAATCAACCGACTCTATAATATCGGAGTCGAGGGAGCAGAAACGATCGCGCTCAACACTGATAAGCAACATCTCGACATGATCGAGTCGGACGTAAAGGTATTAGTTGGCCTATCGATCACCAACGGTTTAGGCGCGGGAGGCGATCCAGAGGTTGGACGACGTGCGACCGAGTTGGGTCTCCGAACTTTAGAAACGCTCCTCAAAGACGCCGATCTTGTGTTTATCACTGCCGGGATGGGGGGTGGAACAGGCACAGGCGCTGCGCCAATTGTCGCACAGGTCGCAAAAGCTCAAGGTGCCATTGTCGTAGCAATGGTTTCAACGCCATTCAACGTCGAACGGGCGCGGTTGATAAAGGCCGAAGAAGGACTTGAAGACTTGCGGAAAGATGCCGATACGGTGATTGTTCTTGATAACAATCGTCTTCTTGATTATGTACCTAACTTGCCGATTGACCAGGCATTTTCAGTGATGGATCAGATCATATCGGAGACCGTAAAAGGGATCTCTGAAACCATCACACAACCGTCTCTGATAAACCTTGACTACGCAGACGTTCGAACAATAATGAACAGTGGTGGCGTTGCTGCTATGCTTGTCGGTGAGTCGCATAGCAAAGACAAGGCACGAGATGTAGTCCATGAAGCATTTAACCATCCATTACTTGAAGTGGACTTCCGCGGTGCAAAAGGAGCGTTGATCCATATCACAGGCGGGCCTGACTTAACGTTGAAGGAGGCCGAGGACATCTCTAAGGCCCTCACCTCACAGTTAGATCCTAACGCAAACGTCATTTGGGGCGCGCGTATTCTTAAAGATTACGAGGGGCGTGTGCGAGTAATGTCCATTGTGACAGGGGTCCAATCTGCTCAAGTCTTAGGGCCGACCAAAGGTGAGCTTTTCAAGTTCCAAAGCGAAAAAAACGTTGCAAGCAGCGTTAAAAAGGGAACAAGCATCAGAGATTATAGTCGTGAGCTTGAATACGGCGAAATTGACAATATTTTTTAAGATAATTTAATTAAGCGCTGTCAAGAAAATCCGCTTTCAGATGGTCCTGTCTAAGTCTGTCGAACGCAACTTTTCAAGGACTTCGCAGCTTTGGCAGAAGGTGCGCACTGCGGGTTCCTTGCATCTGGTACATTGACCGAGCTCAAAAGGTGAGCGTGTCGTCAACTGTAAGATCCGTCCAAGACCTCTTACGAGCGAATATTTAGTTCCTGGGTGCCTAAGCTCCAGATCGTTAAGCATATCGCGGACTTCTGCTCTAAAAACTCCAGCCGAAAACCTGCACTCATCGAGATTAATTGGAATGCCCTTAAGAATAGCGTAGAGCGCCACTTCTTTTTCAGGGACGTATTTGAGCGGTTTTACGCGCCGAACGAGTCCTTCTTTGGCGGGATGGTCAAGCCTGAGCAGCCGGTCTATATCCCCTCTTAAGTAGTTCATTTGCACGGTTTGTGCTTCATCATCAAGATTATGCCCTGTGGCTAGTGCTGAAGCGCCGACCGCCTTCGCTAGACGGTTGAGAAGTGATCGCCGGAGGATGCCGCAAACAGTGCACGGGCGTTCGTTTACTTGATCGATTCTTACGCCAAAATACTGCTCGAACGATGCCACTTCCCATCTGATGCCGAGCTCTGCTACAAGCGTTGCTGCTGATTCGAGCGCTCTCTCGCGATATCCAGTGATACCCTCGTCGACGCTGATTGCTATCATGTCAACGCCGCGGCGCGAAAGTAGATCATTTAAAACACTCAACGTGACGGCACTGTCCTTCCCGCCGCTCAATGCTATTGCAAGCGTTCCTTCAATCTTCTCCTTTCGTACCTCTCTCTTGATCTTCTTTTCAACGTCGGAGATGAAGTGTGACGTACATAAGTGAAGTCCCGAATACCGCTGAAAAAGAATGGCGCTCGCGCTACATTTATCGCACTTCATGTCTTACTTAATCTCTGGACAAATACTAATAAAGTGTTCTGTCACGCGTGATGCAAAACTCAGAGTAGAAGGGCTGCTATGGTGCTTCAGGATATTGCACGCGAATTTAGGAATCTGGAACGATATGATTTCAGAGTATTGCACGCGGTCGAGAGCGCTATGCGTGTTTTTGACTGGGTTCCAGTTGACAATCTGCCCTACTATGCTCGAATGCCACCAGAAGAGGTGGGTTACCGAATAGGACGGCTTTCCAAATATAAGCTCGTTCAGCGGAAAACTGCCCACTATGTCGGCTATAAGCTGACCTTTGCAGGGTACGACGCCCTTGGCATTAATACACTCGTTCAGCGCAATGTAATAGAATCCTTCGGATCGAAAGTGGGTGTTGGAAAGGAGTCTGATATTTATGACGCAGAGCAAGTAAATGGTCAGATCGTCATTGTGAAATTCCATAGAGAGGGCACGACGTTTCGACGTGTGAAACTATCGCGGGGCTATTTTGGCAAAACTGAACGATGTTCATGGATGCTCACTTCAAGGCTGGCAGCTCAAAGTGAATTTGAGGCTTTAACTAGCCTCTATGATAGTGTTGTTGTCCCGAAGCCCATTTCGCACAATCGACATGTTATCGTTATGAGCCTCCTTAATGGACGTGAATTGGGCAGCACTACACTTGAGAATCCAGCCACCGTCCTTGAAAATATTATGTTGCAGATCAAATCTGCTTATGGCTGCGGTGTCGTCCACGCCGATTTAAGTGAGTACAACGTGATTGTGTGTGCCACCGAAAAAGTTGCGCTAATTGATTGGCCGCAATGGGTGCCAGCGTCGCATCCCAACGCAGACGAGCTGCTGCGTAGAGATATAGGCAATATATTGTCCTATTTTGCTAGAAAATATCAAATAAAGAAACCAACAGAAG
>PMYA01000089.1 GCA_003170935.1 Methanobacteriota archaeon | reverse complement strand
GCTGTATCACAGCATCAACAGCAGCTTCAACTCGAGGCGAGAGGTCTGTGCAAATCCCTTCGACTCGTTCAACTTCAATTCCGATGATCGTGATGTTTTCCGGCATTAGCTCTGGTTGGATCTGTTGGCCTAAGCGTAGCGTATCGACCAGGCTCAGATCATGTAACGACATCATAAAGAGGTTTGCAGGGGGTAACTCTTTGTCCGTGAACTTGTAGATCGACCCGGGTTCTCCCCCTCCCCCCCGAACAGCATCGATTATTACTACAATGTCAGCGTCTTCCATGTAATCGAGTATTGCAAGGCCACCGACTCCGACATTTACGAGTTCAACGTCGCTCTTATTCATCTGCTCTAGCTTTTCGAGAATATGGACACCTACACCATCGTCAGCCATTAAATAATTACCTGCACCGAGTATTTTTATCACTTGATGTCCGACTTTAACCATGTTAAAATAGCACCAGTTTCATTCGTACAGCAGCCTTCATAAACTTTTCTTGAGGCTTAAGTATTTTCTCCCAAGTATTAAAATAGGCTAAACGATATACAATCAGCGCACTGCACAAGCAGAACTTGCAAGAAGCGACCAAGGGCGGTAATGCCGTGGAAATACCCTTAAACTCATCAGAAGAGCATAAACAACGAATCTCCAAGGATGAGTATTATATGGCGCTCGCGCAGACAGTGTCATTACGTTCCACGTGTACGAGACGTCAGTATGGTGCGATTATCGTTTCGACCGGTGACCACATATTATCGACAGGCTATAATGGAGCAGCTCGCAATGAACCACATTGTCTGAACATCGGTTGTGAACGAGAACGTTTAAAGATCCCGAAGGGCGAAAGATACGAACTCTGTGTCAGCGTCCATGCCGAAGCAAATGCGATAATACAGGCCGCTCGAGGGGGGGTTTCTATAGATAGGGCAACGCTCTACGTTAACGGAACCCCTTGCAAGATGTGCTCGAGGCTCATTAAGAACGCGGGAATTGCTGAGGTTGTGTTTGTCGAAGATAATCCAGACTCGCACGATTTTGGTAATGTGATGCGGATGCGAGCACAAGATACCACGCTCGCAGACATGCACGCTGCAAAACGGGAGGAGTGCTAGCTTTCGTTATTTTTCTAATTATATACAAGGCAATTCGCTGAGTCAGCAAACTAGATTTGACAGGGCATTAAACGTAGGTAAAATTGATCTGATCGATAAATAATCATGAAGCTTAGCAGCCGTAAGTATCTCTTAGGAAACGAAGCAATCGCGCACGGCTTATTAGAAGCTGGGGTTTCAGTCGTATCTGGGTATCCGGGAACGCCTTCATCTGAGATCATTCCTTTTATAGCTCGAACTATAGAACACTATGACAAGCCACCACACGTCGAGTGGTCGGTAAACGAGAAGGTGGCTCTCGAAGTTGCCGCCGGCGCGTCGTACTGTAACGTACGGGCGGCCGTTACAATGAAACACGTCGGCCTCAACGTTGCAGCCGACCCGCTTATGACGCTTGCTTACACCGGCGTCAAAGGTGGACTTGTGCTTGTTGTAGCGGATGATCCGGGCTGTTACTCCTCTCAAAATGAGCAAGACTCGCGCAGATATGCTTATTTTGCAAAAATTCCATGCCTTGACCCATCAACGCCGCAAGAAGCTTATCACTTAACAAAATACGCATTCGAGCTATCTGAAAAATTTGAAATCCCAGTCATACTACGTCCGACAACCCGTGTTTCGCATGCACGAGCTTCTGTCATATTAAGTGGCCAATATAGCGACCACCGGCCGGCATTCTTCGAAAAAAATCCCGAAAGATGGGTCATGGTGCCAGCTCACGCGCGCCTACGACATAAAGAGCTAAACAGACTCCAACCGCTTCTCCGTTCTGAACTTGCTTCTTTAAATAGGCTAAAGCTTAAAAAGTCTGAGCTTGGCGTCATAACCTCAGGCGTAGCTGCAAAATACGTTGAGGAGGCAGTAACAAAATTAAAGCTCGAGCCCTCAATTTTGCGAATCGCAGCCCATCCTATGAATGACGATGCCATTGTGGAACTAATCAATAACACACGTAAAATTTTGGTCGTCGAAGAACTCGAACCTGTCATTGAAGAGAAAGTCAACGAACTTTCCGGCATGGCAGAAGTGTTTGGTAAGCTCACTGGACACGTGCCTCGCGAGGGTGAACTGACGGTGGACGCGGTGCTAAAAGCCTTTGGTCAGGTGATCGGCCGATTCGTTACAACAAACATTCCAGCTGAATTGATCGCTGCTGAGCGTACGCTGCCCCCGCGGCCGCCTGTGCTCTGTGCGGGATGTCCTCATCGGGCGACTTTTTTCGCTTTGAAGAAAGTTTTCAAGAAGTCTGCTATCTACGTTGGGGATATCGGATGTTATACCCTAGGCGTGACGCAGGGGACGATCGATACCACGCTTTGCATGGGCGCAAGCGTCAGTATGGGTAGCGGATTCGCTGCTGCTTGCGGCGGGGATCGGGAAATAGTAAGCGTTATCGGCGATTCTACGTTTATACATACCGGTGTTCCCGGTTTGATTAACGCCGTTTACAATGGAGCAAAAATGACTTTGGTCATTTTAGATAACAATACTACTGCGATGACAGGGCATCAGCCTCACCCGTTTACTGGTGAGACCGCAACGGGATCATGCAACTTCCAGACGCCTATGGAAGACGTCATAAGAGCCGTTGGCGTTCAAGGGCTCTATGTTGTCGATCCTTACAACTTGTCCGAAACTGAAGAAGCATTTGTTAAAGCTAAGAACGGTGACGGAGTCCAAGTTATCATTGCACGGCGCCCGTGCGTTATCAGTGCCAAGAAAGCAGGAGCACTAGCAAAGACAAAAAAACAGGTTTCTTCGACATGTAAAAACTATTTTGCGAGTTGTAAGCTTTGTGGAACGCTCTTTTGCCCATCGATTAGCTTTAGGGATTCGTGCGCCCACATTTCGGAAGACTGTATTGGTTGCGGTGTATGTGAGCAGATCTGCGAATTTGACGCTATCAAGACGGCTTAAGGAATGACTATGGCAGGAGATAAAAAGTTTGACTGTATTATCGTAGGTCTCGGCGGCCAAGGTTCCATTTTCGCTTCAGGGGTGCTAGGTGAAACAGCTTTGCGCGAGGGTTTTGAGGTGATCTCTGCAGAAACGCATGGAATGGCACAACGTGGGGGGACTGTTGAGGTTCACGTCCGTATTGGTTCATCGTTCGGACCGCTGATTCCACTACGTAGTGCAGATGCTATAGTCGGAATGGAGCCCGCTGAGTGCTTGCGATTCGCACGCTACCTCTCACCTGAAGGAACTGCTATCCTTAATACCCACGTCGTGCCTGCCGCTGGAAGTAATTACCCGCCTGTAGCAAATTTAATAAAAGCGCTTTCAGCTTCTTGTGGACGCGTTATTGCTTATGATGCAACGCGTCTTGCGCTCGAGGCAGGCCACCCACAAACGCTCAACGTCGCTTTGCTGGGGACGCTTTCACATTTGCTGCCTTTTTCTACGTTAGAAGACGTCCTTATTGAATACGTTCCTAAAAAGGCATTGGAAGCTAACGTTAGAGCATTCAAACTTGGGCAAAAGTATTCAAAGCGAAATCTGTCGTCCTCGCATTTGTAAGAAAACAACAGGACATGCAGATTAGAGGGTTATTTAGCTTTATTAAGTCGTTTTATATTTAGATAGCCTGTCAACCTCGGTCATGAAAATGAGTAAAGCATATCAGCCAGAAAACCGCATTAAAAAAAGATGACAACGTTATGTCTAGGATGTGGAGCTATCAATCCAAAAGCGGCTGAAGCGTGTTGCGAATGTGGAACTCAACTAGTTAAAACAGGTTCAGACGTTTTGGAAGAGGCACTTTTACTTCGTCAGCAAGGAGACCCTACGGAAGCATTAGATCGACTCAAAATAGCGCTCGAAATGGAACCTAACAACGCGGACGCCCTTTTTATGTTTGGCTCCTTAACAGAGGATATGGGCGACTATGATACGGCGCTCAGTTATTATAATAGGGCCTTAGAAGTAAACGAAAATCACGCAGCTGCGTTGGTCGCAAAAGGAAGCATTCTCCGTGATTTGGGAGACGTGGACACCGCTTCCAGCTTGTTTGACGCGGCAATTGCTAGTGATAACAATTTTGCTGTAGCCTATAACGCTAAGGGTTATTTGTTCCAAAAACAGGGTTCGTACGAACAAGCGCTCAAATGCTATAACAAGGCCCAACAGATCGACCCTGAGTTTGATTTACCGTGGTTTAACATGGGCGTGTGCTACGCGCTTATGAACGACAACGAAAAAGCTGAAGGGATGTTCGAAAGGGCGCTCTTGATTCAACCCAACAATGCGGACGCTTGGTTCTACCGAGCAAATGCTCTTGCTAATTTGGAACGTTACGACGACGCGGTTATCAATTACGATAAAGGCCTTACAATTGATGATACCCGCGCCCCAGCGTGGGACGGTCGTGGACTCGCCCTTGCGAGCTTATACAAGTGGACGGAAGCTTTAGAGAGCTTCGAAAAGGCATTAAGCCTCAATCCAGACTATTTTATCTCATGCAATAATAAGGGCTATGTCTATTATAACCTGCAAAAGTTTGACGATGCACTGGAAAATTTCAACAAAGCTCTAAAAATTAGTCCAGATTACGTCTTCGCGTGGATCAACAAAGGTTTAGCGCTCGATAGCCTCAGCCGCTTCGAAGAGGCCATCGAGTGCTTGGATAAAGCGCTTGAACTAGATCCAGAGAACTTCTGGGTGCTCAATAGAAAAGGCTTCATTCTTTTTAGTGCCGAACGATATGAAGAAGCGATAGCTGTTTTTGATAAAGTGCTCGACGTAAATCCTGATGATACGTACGCACTTTCATTCAAGGGCAGTTCGAATGATGGCTTAGGGAATTTTGAAGAGGCGATAGTGTGCCTCGACCGCGTGTTGGAAGTCGATGAGAACGATGAGTTTGCGTGGACCTCAAAAGGAAGCGCCCTTTTTAGCCTTAACCGCTATGATGAAGCTCTAACCTGTTTTGACCGTGCGCTAGAGATAGACCCACAGAGTCTGGAAGCAGTGCAGTTTAAGGAATTAATTGCGCAAAAGCGGATAGGCTCTAAATAAGAAGGCGTAATACAATATTTGCCACTCTATAAGGGAGTTCTATGAACACAAAAGGCGAAATTCGCGAATATTGGCAACAAACAGAGGAGACCTTACCTATCGAAAAGCTTGAGGAACTTCAAGGTATTCGACTAAGAAATATCGTCGAGAGGGTCTAAGAGAACGTCCCGTTCTACCACAAAAAACTTAACGAACTCGGCATCAAGCCGTCAGATATCACTAAGAGTGAAGACGTGCAAAAGTTACCCTTCACAAGAAAAACCGACTTACGTAATCACTTTCCTTTTGGCCTCTTTACGGTACCGCACGAGCAAATAATTAGAGTTCACGCGTCAAGCGGAACGAGCGGCCCTCCGACCGTTGTTGGTTATACAGCGCGAGATATTGTTAACTGGGCGAATTTGATGGTTAGGTGCCTTACTATGGTGGGCATCAATTATAAAGACGTTTTTCAAAACGCGGTCAGCTACGGCCTATTTACAGGCGGTCTAGGCACGCATTACGGCGCAGAGCTTGTCGGAGCAATGGTAATTCGGAGCGCTACTGGAGGTACCATAAAACAGATCGAAATGATGAGGAACTACGGTGTTACAGCAGTGCACGCGACACCCTCGTATGCCCTTTATCTAGCTGAGACTGCCAAAGAGATGGGCCTTGATCCGACGCGAGACTTGCCACTTAAGACTGGTTGCTTTGGAGCTGAACCTTGGTCATATAACATGCGCCCAATTCTCGAACGTGAGCTTGGGGTAAAGGCGTACGATTCATATGGGCTCTCGGAATTGAATGGGCCCGACGTTGGTTTTGAATGTAAGGAGCAGGACGGGCTTCATTTTTGGAGTGATCATTTCATCGTCGAGGTTGTAAAACCAGATGGGACGCCCTGCAAGGATGGCGAACGAGGTGAGTTGCTCCTCACTTCGCTCACTAAAGAAGCGCTTCCACTCTTACGGTACCGTACCGGGGATATAACATACATGAAAGGGTCAGACTGTTCATGCGGGAGAACGGGCGTCCGTACTGCAAAAATACTCGGCAGAGTTGACAATATGCTCGTTATACGAGGAATAAACGTGTTTTCAAGCCAAATAGAACACGTCCTTATGTCCAATCCCGAAGTAGGTGTCCTCATTTTCAAATAGTTGTTCAGCGGGTCAAACACCTTGACGAACTGACGGTGCGTTGTGAACTCGAACAAGAGTACTTCACAGATGACGTCGACGACTTACAGCGCGTTATACAAAAGGTGGAAAGAGCGTTGAGGGACACACTCAATGTTAGAACAAAAGTCGAGCTTGTAGAACGAGGGACAATAGAGAGGACAGAAGGCAAATCAAAAAAGATTTTGGATTTGCGAGGTGCGTTATAGCTAACAGGCGTAAGTTATCGCATTAATAATTGTTCCTTAATGATTTGAAACGCGCGGTCTATGGACTGTTGATTCGCTGCATATGAGATCCGCACGTGTCCTTGTCCAAAGTGCCCGAACGCTGACCCAGCTACAACGATTACACCTGCTTTTGCTAGCTTTTTCGTAAGGTCGAGACTCGTTTCAGGCGTGAAAAACCGTGGAAAAACGTAAAAAGCCCCCTCGGGTGTCACGCATTCTGCTAGTCCTTTAAGGTGTTGCATCACAGCGTCGCGTCGTATCCTAAATTCTTTAACCATGGAACTAACGGTTTCCTGAGGGCCGTTTAAAGCTGCATAAGCTGCTTTTTGTGAAATAGAAGGCGCACATGCTTGAATGTACTGATGTACCTTCAACATCTCTTCGACAATCGCGTTAGGTGCGATTGCATATCCAACTCTCCACCCTGTCATTGCATAGGTCTTTGAGACTGAATTGACGACGATGACACGGTCAGAGTCTATACTTCCTATACTTACGTGTTCTCCATCGTAGATTATCTTGTCATATACTTCATCGGAGATTATGTAAAAATCGTAGTCGTTGGCTAGTTCAACAAATCCCCTGAGCTCATCGTATCGCTGTACCGCACCAGTGGGGTTAGCAGGTGAATTTATGACGAGCACTTTCGTTTTATCCGTGATACACTCTGCAACTGTGCTCGGTTGCATTCTGAATCCATCATCAGCCTCGATCCGTGCACTGACTGGGATGCCTCCCGCAACGCGCGTGAGCGGCGAATACGCAACAAATCCAGGATCCGGTATAATTACTTCATCGCCTGAATTGACTAAAGCTTCAAACGCGAGATGCAGGGCTTCGCTACCACCTGACGTGCATATAATCTGTTCTTGTTTAGCATAAATTCCATACTGTTCATAATAATGTGCGATAGCGTCGATTAGTTCAGGATAACCTTTGTTTGGGGTGTAGCCAGTAAAGCCCGCGTCAATCGCTTCTTTTGCCGCTTCTTTAATGTGTACTGGGGTGTCGAAATCTGGCTGTCCGAGACCTAGATTTATTGCGTTTTGCGTGGTTAGTGCAAACATCTCTCTAATGCCTGACAAAGAAATATGTGAAGTGCGTTCTGCCCCCATAAATTGCTCCAAAATCTCTAATGAATTTATTGTTTTCTAAATGACAAGTCTGCGTGTTGCATCGCAATAAAAC
>PMYA01000038.1 GCA_003170935.1 Methanobacteriota archaeon | reverse complement strand
GGTGCTGATTATGCGACTTATATTATGTGTTTTAGTTATGGTGATTTTAGTAATTGGGCTGACGGGTATCAGTGGTTGTGTAGAGGAAAATGAGCTTAACAAGTCAATCAGCAATGTGACAGCGCCGTTAGAGAATCACGGAAATCCGTCAAATACAAAGCAGACACCAACGCCAACGAAAAAGCCGACTNNCAACGCCAACGAAAAAGCCGACTGCAACGCCAACGAAAAAGCCGACTGCAACGCCACTTATCCAACTTGTCGGCGACTCGGCGACACACGTCTACCACCTACAATCGTGCTCTTGGGTACACCTGATTTCTTCAGCTCACCTTGTCTATTTCAACTCAGCCGCCCAAGCGGAAGCTGCAGGTTATCGGCCTTGTGGACATTGTCACCCCCCGACATAATACAAGCAAGAGGGACACAAAAAAGCTCTCCTGCTCGGAAACGCGAAGAGCCATCAAGCGTTGAAGTGAATTTACTTAATAAAGACATTCAGCGCCTTATGGAAGTGTTAACTATTCGAGAGGCCGAGATAGTAGAACTTAAAGAAACAAACGGGCGCTAGTGGCTTTTATTTGTTATTGAAAGGTCATCGCGACAACAGTTCGGGTTCTTATTTGAACTTGAGGGCTTCGCGCGGAGCTGCTAAAATGCTCATTTTCTAAAAATAAGCCATTGAAGGCTTCCTTCTTTCACTTGGCGCGTGCATGATTAGTTACGGCCTATGTTATGCTGTGCAAGGCATACAGTAAATAATAATAGCAAGGTTTAGCATATAGTAGGCACATGGAAGTAGTTACTATTCAAATTAAACCCGCAACGCGCGAGCGTCTTAAGGACGCTGGAAGCAAGCGAGAAACCTACGACGACGTGATAAACCGGCTGCTCGATTTCTGGAATGAGCAGCACGTCGAAAAGCCGACAATAAAATACATCTACGACGAGTATAGAGCGAAGGGTCACACGCACGACGAAGCTATGGAGAAATTGAGGCCTTTTTTTGAATTAAATGCCGCTTTGCACGCCGAAGAACGAAAAGGCGGGGGTGGGTCGACATTTTAATGCAACCACTCGATACGGTGCTATTTCCGATGCGTGACCGTCCCGTTTCGTATGAGTTACTTTGTAATGCTTGCCTCTATTTCGCCGAGTTGTCATGGAGATGAAGCCGACACTATTGATGGAGGAGCGGAGGCGCGTATCAGAACCTTACAGGTAACGCACCACAGATTTGCAAAGACTACAAGTGGACTGAGTTCTTAGAGTTACATAAATTACATAAGATGCATTAGGAAATGTTAGGGGTTACAAAAAATGGGAACAATCGAAGAGTGGGCTGCGCTGCTCGGGGAATTGCCCGAAGGCGAGCAAGAAACGCCCTTTGTCAAAGAAACGTGCGAGGAGGCCTCCGAATGAGCGCCGGATGGATGCATCAACAAATCGAGCGAGAAAAAGAGCTAAAACACAGAGTTAGGGGAGGCCGCGGCGAATATCGCTCATCAAGCGGGATAGTGACTCAGTATGACGAAATAGGTATCGCGCGGCTCAAACTGAAAGAGTATATCGAGAACCAGAGGAAGAAATGACATATTCATTACTGCAATGCTTTCAATGTCAGAAGTACCACGCCTTCGAGCGCAGCTATTCGTGCGACGCATACACGGGCGGCAGATGAAAAATATGAGGCAGTAATTGAACGGGAAGAGAATGAGCGCGACAAGCTGCGCGAGATAACACAGCGGCACGCGGAGGGCGGCGAGTGACCGTAGCGCCCGCTTACTACTAAATGAAACGAATGGGGCGAGGTTACGCGTGTTCCTTTTAACCCCTCTAAATAGGAATAGTTAAGCCACTTTCAGCTACTTGCATAAGCATATGAAATTGAAACCGATAACTGCGGTAGCTGTTCTACTGCTTGTTGTCACCTCGTTATCAGTAGCTGGTTGCACCAATAACACTACTAACACGGCAACAAGCCCCTCACCGCAAGCCCACGACGCAACGCTTGAAAAATATGTAAACGTCACCAAGCAAGCAGAGTACGGCAACAAGACAAAAGAAATCTTGGCGTGGCTAGTCACGTGGAATAATGATTCGAGCGTTACGATATTGGAAACGGTGAAAAATCGTACCGACAACAGTTCGGTTTCAGGCAACACTACGCTTATCAATTTTCAATCTAATCAAGATGCGACAAATTATCTGAACGCTTTTGACAAGTCCGACTATAGTTTGATAAGCACGAGCTTTAAAACATCCGATGCCCCGACCTTAAGCAATGTGACAGGGCACGTTCCGAGCGTCTATGCGGAATATATCAAAACAGAGGGTTCGATTTTCGACCTTACGTATAAAGCGACTTTGCTGATGCAATATGATACTATTATTGTCATCCAAAGCGCAAAGTTGCTGTCATTAGGTTCTGGGTCATCTAATCAGTCAATTCCCGGACTTATATCAATACCGTCAAAGTCAGTAACGGCAACAACTACGCCAACCGCGAAAGGCACGGCGACTCCAACGCCTTCAGTATCAGGGAAGATAACTACCACGATACAATTCGCCAGCGACCCAACTGTGGCGAAGGGCGGCACTTTGTTCATCAATGTAATGGCGTCAGGGGTCACTGTTTGTGGCCACGGAGCGGTCACTGCGACAATTGGAACAATATCTTCAGAGGGTTCCAGTGACTGTTTTCATACAGCGTTCCTCGACACTAGCGGCTTGAGTCAAGGCGCACATGCCATCACAATTAAATTTGCAGGCGATAGTACTTATCAAGCTTCGCAACTCA
>PMYA01000071.1 GCA_003170935.1 Methanobacteriota archaeon | reverse complement strand
TAGGAGATAAGGAATAGATTATAGGAACACGCCACGCAGCCCTTGATAGGCTGACTAACTTAATTGTTTTCCCGTCTCTAGCAGCTAGCTGAAACGAGATATAAGTCACGCACTAGACGGCTGTACAAGAACACTGTCGACTTTGTGAATCACTCCGTTAGTCGCGTTGATATCCCCTTTAGTAACTGTGGCGTTATCGACTCTGAGCGTAGTGCCGGTAACGTAGTATGGTAATATTAGTCCGTTCAATGTTGTAAGCGTTCCAATGCCCGTAAACTCGTTTGAAGAAAGCTTCTTTGGGACGATGTGATACAAAAGCACACTTCTTAATGCAGTCGTGTTGTTTTGCCACCCTGCAAGCGTAGATGCGTTAACTTTGGAAAAAGCGGCGTTATCTGGTGCAAAGACAGTAAAGTTGTCTGATCCGTTTAGTAAGTCTGTGAGGTTAGCCTTATCCAACAAGCTTGCAAACGTGGAAAGACTCGGGTCCGATGATGCTACTTGTGGTATATTACTGGGTGTTGTTGTCGGAGTTGCCGTTGGGGTTGCCGTCGACGTGTTGGACGTGGTACAACCTGATACTAACAAAGAGGCAACCACGAGCAATAGAACAATTATCGCAGTTATTGGTTTGAATTGCATAATAGGTCACGTATGCAAAAGGGGAACGTTGGCTTAACTATTCCGGTATTTATTTCCGTTTTTCCACCCCATAAAAAAGGGAGTTTTGAGAGGTGGTAAGGGGTAGTTTTTGGAGTTTTTGGAGTCACTAAAAGGGGCGTAAAAGTTGCATTTAACAAAAGTGCTGTTTTGTTCAGTGACGAAGGCCACTTAGGCCACTGTTTCCAGCGTTTTAGTATGTTGCTCACAAAATAAGCAGTTCAATAGTAAACTTCCCAAAGCTCATAGAAGAAGGCCTACTTAAGCCGCACCAGGATACAAAACTTCCGAAAAGTATCATTTTGCGCAATCTCGCACGCACGTTAACATATATGATTCAGTTTACACGAGATGAATCTATGATAGCCACGCTGCCAAATTTTATCTTATCAAATAGAGCAAGATACCAACACCACCAATACCAATACTAACCAAAGCCAGTATGATGGCGGAGACGCTTAATTTAAAGTTTTTCCGGTTCTCTTTCCTATCCTCTTTTCTATTCTCTTTAAGCCCTTCCCTATTCTCTTCAATCCCTTTCCTGTTCTCTTCAAACCCTTTGCTAAGCGCCTTAAAGAGTTTCTGTAACTCTTGTATGATGCGCTCTTGTTCATCTATTCTTTCGATTATTCTGACTATTGTGCTTTCTGATGTGTTCAGTTTTATCGTTTCATCTGACCCCACAGGTATAATGGGCGGCTCTTCATTTTTTTCGTTCATTTATAAGGGGCATATAACCACCCTACGTGAAATATGAATCGGTTTTCGGATTTGTGGCGTTCAAGGCCGATGCGCTCAAAAAGACTTGTAGATTATCTAGGCCACAAAGAAGAGCCGCGCAGGCGCGAAGAAACCGGAATAGTTAAGCCACTTTTAGCCACTTGCATACGTGTTCTTTAGCAGGAGTTGTATTATGAACCCAATAGTTAGAATGATGAAACGGAACATCAAAATGCCTTTGAAAAAGGCGCTGCCGTTGCTTTTTATCGGCGCTCTCGTTCTCACATGCACCGCCGGTTGCACTTCATCTACAAACCCGACAGCGACGCCGACGACGGCAGCAGCAACACACGACGCTTTGTTAGAGAAATTTTTAACGCTAGTCCCTAACGTCGTTTACACGAACGATGCGAACCACACACCCCCGCATTTTTATGGTGACAACACTAAGAACGTCATCGGAGAAGCGGCTTATCTCAACTTTGAGTTTTACCCAAACAAAGCTACGACAAATTGGGATTCGGTAGAAGTAAAGCGATTTAACAACGTAGCAAACGCGACGGCGGACTATAACCAAATGATTAACGGAACCGGCGGGTTAAAGAGCGTAACCATTAGAACGGAGACGCCGACGTATTGGGGCCTTTCGTATTTTACAAATGCCACAGGTCACGCGCCGACAACTCAAAAAGCAATGGCGGCTTATGTCGGCGGGGATAACCAGCAACACCAAACCGTCATTCAATATGATAACTTCATAATATGGTACACGCACGAAGATAATCCGAACGGAACGAGTTAAATGAGTCTTTGGACTGTGCTAATCGCAGTCCTCCTCTTTTGGTTTTTGTTTATTGTAGGGGGACTGTTCGTGCTGTTTATGTGGGCTATATGGGTTCCGCTCGGGGCAATATTCGGGCTAATATGGCTGTTCATGTTAGCGCTTGCTGTGGCAAATGCACTACTACAGGCGGGACTCATAAAACCCAAGCAGCAGAAACAGCCGCAGTGATGGCATATAAGAAGCGAATCAAGGCGTCGTTACAGAATAAGAGTTTCAAGAACAGAAAAAGAAGCTACTCGTGCATCGTATTGCATAGCGTGTTCCTTTTACCCCCTCCTTATCTCCTAGCTCATTATTTCTTTTTTCGATTTAAAGACCGCAGAGGCGCCTATTTTCCAGCCGCAGCAATAACTCTTGAGTAACTACATGAATTGCAGCACCGATTTTTGAAAGAGGGGGCAAGGGGTCTATACCCCAGCGACGTGTCCATACTTTTATAAAGGGAAATGCTTGTCTACAAGTTTATACTATAAAGTTATTTGACTACAAAATATGCCGTTGGAGGTTGCCAAGGAGATGCAAGTTGAGCCTATTTCATTTCACGGGGTGTTTATTCAGAAGGATGAGCATTACATTGCTTACATCGAGGAAATTCCCGGCGTAAACACACAAGGAGATACACTCGAGGAGACCAAAGACAACCTACTTGAAGCACTCCAACTTATTTTGCTCGCGAATCGCGAACTAGCCGAGCGCGAATTAAAAGAAAAAGCGAGCGTTGGGAAGATTCCAAGCAGTAAGATTACTCGCGAATCAATACCAATCCCCGCTGTATGAAACTGCGGGTATTCCAGCGCCATCTGCAGAAGCACGGCTGTGCTTTCCTCCGAGAGGGTGCAAACCACACGGTTTGGTACAATACTAAAAACAACAAAACCTCTACCGTCCCGCGACACCCAGAGGTTGATGACGACTTGGCCGTCAAGATATGTAAAGACTTGGAGATATCCCGCCCTAAAAAGTGATGGTGGCGGAGGTATTGATTAAGAAGGGCATAGCGGAGTCAGTTGACGGTACCATGCCACAACGTCCGTATAACTTCACGGAGCGACATATAAGATAACGATGTGCGAGGTTTGTTTTTACCTCTCCTCATCTCCTATCTCGTTATTTCTTTTTTCGATTCTGACGACGCTGCGGGCTCTGCTTAGGGGTGAAGTAATAAGTCGATGAGTCACGGCATGAAAAGTGCCTCGCAAGTAATTGGCGTGCCACGGCGTGCTAGCGGCTGGTACCCCCTGACGTTGCAGATGCGAATCGCCTGTTGTTGCTGGCCGTCAACCCGAGGCAAGACCTATAAAACATCACAATACATGTGAGATTTGGGTATCCCGATGGAAGTCGAAAGCGAGGTTCGCTACCTCGTCGATAAGAAGGGCAATAAAACGGATGTCGTGCTTACCTTAGAGGAATACGAAGAGCTCATAGAAGATATCCACGACCTTTCGGTCGCCCTTGAACGTCAAAACGACAAGAGAGTGACCTTACGCGAGCTCGAAGAGCGACTCAAGGAAGATGGGCTCTTATAGCGTTATCCTCAGCGAGAACGCGTACAGGGACTTAAAGAAAATCGACCGCCTGAAGCTCCCCCAACAGCAGGTTTTTCGGATTTTTAAGGTCGTCAAGTCGNNGGCGAAAAGGTTACCGGATCGTCTACCAGATCGACGACGCTTCGAAAACGGTTGACGTCCTCTATATCCGCGATCGCCGAACGGCGTACAGAAGCGTTCATTAGGCGAGGAGCGTTAACCGAGCTTCACTGCTGTCAGGGGTACGTGGAGGGGCGGTAAGTTGAGGAGCATCGCTACCACCATAAGGGCTCTATCTTGCACCCAATAGCCATCAACAAACATATAATACATGTAAACTTCATAGTACAAATTAGATTTAGGAGAAATTTATGATAAGTAGGAGAAGTTAGCAATGCATGGTCCTGCACCATTTACCAAAGCAAAGTTCTATGGTGCCGCCGCCGTCAGCGAGAAAGGCCAAGTGGTTATTTCTGCTGAGTTGCGCAAGCGCTTTGATATTAACACAGGAGACCGGCTTCTCGTGGTAGCACTCGAGAAGAGAGATACCTGGGCCATCATTTTCACCAAGTCTGAGGTCATCTCAAAAATGGTATCCCAACTGGTTCAAAGCATGTTTGGCGCAGAACTGGATGAAATCTTGCAGGCAGCTGAAAACGAGGGGCGCCTTTCCGAAGAGCCGCACCAAAAGAGTGAGTGATGCGTCGGTATGAACGATGCCACGATTGCAATGGCTTACCAGCTTGAAACAGCAAAGAAGCGCTTCAAGCGCCTCTTCAGCGAAAACGCCTGCGATACAATTCAGGCAGTAGACCGAACAAGCGACTCCAGGAGGTAGAGATGAGAAGTGCACGAGTCCGATTTAACACTTCGTCAAACGATGCCATGGATTTTCAACAGATAGTAATGGAAACGTACGCGGGTAAGAAGTCCGCCGCCAGAAGCGTCAACGAGAGAAACCAGGCCGCGCTTCCGAACGATCCGCGCTGGGTGAGTTAGTAACATGAATGAGACGGAAGACCCTATCGTCATTGAGCACCTATCTAAGAATTACGGGGGGCAGGTCGCGCTCAACGACCTTAACCTAACGGTTGCGTCTGGCCTGTGCGTCGGGTACCTCGGTCCGAATGGTGCCGGCAAGACGACTACAATCAAGATCTTGACCGACCTTCTGAGAGCGACGAGCGGCAGAGCGTATCTAAACGGCACAGACGTAATCCGCCATCCTGAAGCTGCCCTCGAAGGCGTTGGCGCGGTCGTTGAGACGCCTGAATTCTATCCACAGCTCACGCCACGAGAGTGCCTTTCATACGTGGGAAAGATTCGGGGGATGAGCAACGATGCGATCGCTAGTCGCTCACACGCCGTTTTAGAACAGGTCAAGCTCCTTGAAGTCGCCGACAAGCGCACGGGCCAGTTCTCGAAAGGCATGAAGCAACGACTCGCGGTCGCACAAGCACTTCTGCACGATCCGTCCATTTTGATCCTTGACGAGCCTACATCCGGCCTCGACCCACGCGGCATGGTTGAGCTGAGGGATCTCATAAAGGAGCTCAAAAAAGCAGAAATCACCATTTTGATGAGTTCGCACCTGCTGAACGAAGTACAGGAGGTATGCGATAATGTGGCGATCATTGATCGGGGCATCCTCTTGACGTACGACTCAGTCGAGAACCTCTCTGCGGGACAGGAGGTAACGCTGACTGTTCACACGTTGGAGCCGGTTAGCCCGCAAGATTTTGAAGTCATCAAAGCGTTACAGGGCGTTACGTCCCTGAAACGCACGGAGAATAACAAACTCATCATGAGCCTCAGCGGCGGTGCAGAAGAGCAATCCAAAGTACTGCGAGAGATCCTCAACTCAGGCGTCGACGTCGTTTCATATACGCCCCAGCACGCTGCTATCGAAGACGCGTACTTGCATCTCGTTTCCGAGGGGGATTACTAGCAATGCGACCGAATCAAATTCGTCAAATTGGGATAGTAACACGATACGAGCTTCTAAAATACCTCCGGGGGCGACGGTTGCTCGCCATTATTCTCCTGACTGTCATCATCAGCGGCATCTTTCTCGTCGTGCCTCCCGCCATCGGTTCTCAGTACTCCAAGGACCCGACAGATTTCGTCATGAACATGCTTCGGTTCCTGGGCGTACTGTCTATATTAAGCGCAACGTTCTTCGGCGCGGATGCCATCGTGTCAGAATTTGAATCGAAAACGGGNNAGCGCGCTTGTTTCGGTGGGCGCCATCGCGCTTTACTACCTGATCGCTGTCGCATCGGTGCAGGTGATCGACGGAAGCGTTCCCGCAAATACGGGCTTATCATTCGCCTACGCACTTGTGTATTTGTTCGCCATCCTCGCCGTCGCCTACCTGTTCAGTGCGATGATGCGAAGTTCAGTGTACTCGCTTATACTGACCTTCTTCACCTTCTTCCTCATCTTGCCGATCGTTGACGCCGTCGGTGAAGTCGCCAAGTTTAAGGCGTGGTTTTCGATAACCTTTGCAAGTGGGATTGCCACAGATATCCTCAGAAACCCTTATCCAACCGACACGGTGATCGCGACCGCAGGCAGGGGCTTGGGCCCGGGTCCTGCTACGGCCGGACAGACTGTTTCGGTCGCACAGTACTACCCCTCGGTAACGGTGAGCCTTGCCGTAATGGCGGCATATTTCATCGTAGCATTCCTGCTGGCCATAGTGCTTGCACGGCGGAGGGAGATGTAAGTATCGAGACAACAAAGTTCAAGGCTTTGAGCAGACGCGCAGGAAGATTTTGGAAGCAGACTGCGTGAGAGTCGCAGGAACATCGGCTACCGAACTTGCGCGGACGATATTTTTCAAACTAAAACTACCGGGACGTGAAAGTCAATGAAGGCAATCGTTACAAAAGACCTTGTAAAGAAATTCGAAGACGTTGAAGCCGTGAAAGGAATCAATTTGGAGATTGAAGAAGGGGAGCTTTTCGGGCTGCTCGGACCCAACGGAGCCGGCAAAACGACTACCATCTCTATGCTGTGTACTATCTTGAAACCCACGAGCGGCTTAGCGAGCGTCTTCGGGCACGACGTTAAAAAAGAACCCAGCACCGTGCGGGGAATGATAGGCATCGTGTTTCAGGAGCCCAGTCTCGACGATAACCTTACAGGGAAGGAAAACCTCGACTTCCACGGCCGGCTTTACAAAGTGCCCAGAAATGAAATTGCTGAGAGAATAAGCGACGTTCTCGAGCTCGTTGAACTCGCCGATAAAGCCGACGTGATCGTTAAGAAGTATTCTGGTGGCATGAAGCGGCGGTTGGAGATCGCACGCGGCCTGCTTCACCACCCTAAAGTGCTTTTTCTTGATGAGCCCACGCTGGGGCTTGACCCGCAGACCCGGCTCCATATCTGGGAATACATAGAGAAGCTCAACAGAGAAAAGAAGATCACGATGATCCTGACCACGCACTACATGGACGAAGCCGATCAGTTGTGCGACCGCATCGCAATTGTGGATCACGGAAAGATCGTTGCGATGGACACGCCCGATAACCTTAAGCGCGACGTCGGTGGCGATGTCGTGATTATGACGGTGCCAAACGGGAGTGAGCAGCTCAAGACTACACTCGAACAGCTCGAATTCGTCAAGTCGACCCAACTGGTTGACGGCACGTTGAGGCTGAGCGTCGACAAAAGCGAGACCGCAATACCGGTCTTTTTGGATGTGGCGCGTCAAGAAGGGATCGCCGTGCCCTCGATTTCACTCCATGAGCCGACGCTCGAGGATATATTTATCAAATATACAGGGCGCGAGATTCGGGCTCAAGAAGCAGCCGGCGGTTTCGCCGGGCACGGCCCAGGGAGACGATAGAAATGCCAAACGGACGAATGGAGTTTATGGGGGATATCTATTCGATTTGGCTCAGGGAGATGATACGATATGTCAGAGCTCGGTCGCGGGTCGTTACCTCGCTTATTACCCCCCTGCTGTGGCTCATCATATTCGGGACCGGATTTAGCAACTCTTTGTCGTTTGGTGCAGGCGGCACCACGAATTACATAAACTTCCTCGCGCCTGGGATCCTCGGTATGACGGTGCTCTTCACCTCGATGTTCTCCGGGATGAGCGTGATGTTCGACAAAGAATTCGGTTTTCTCAAAGAGATTCTCGTCGCCCCCGTCTCGCGGACATCTATCGTCGTCGGAAAAGCCCTCGGGGGAACTACACAAGCAGCCATACAAGGGATTCTCATCCTCGGATTGTCTTATTTCATCGGAGTAAGGATATCAGGTACGCTTGGACTCGCCGCCGCGCTCGTGCTCATACTCGTGACCATGTTCTTCATCGGCATGGGTTTTGTAGGGCTGGGGATCAGCATCGCCACGCGGCTTGAGAACATCGAGGGCTTCCAAGTGATCATGAACCTTCTCGTCCTGCCCATATTCTTCCTGAGCGGCGCGTTTTTCCCGGTCACGTCGCTTCCGAATTGGATGAAGGCACTTGTGGACATCAATCCGCTTGCGTATGGCGTCGACGCGTTGCGGTATGCTGTCACCGGACTGCACACGTATGCGTTGATGACTGATCTCGCGGTCGTCATCGGGTTCTTCGTACTGATGACAGTAGTCGGCTCCATCTTATTTCGGAACGTGCGCTAATGCAAAGCTGTCAGTTTATCCGCGCTGCAATCGGTAACTCACCCCCCATTGAGGCTATAGTGTGTCAAGCTGACGAGGTCATGCTTATCACTCCGGCTCCCGTTTTTTTGGCCGCATGCGGTCAACAGATTGCCGTTTCGTCTACTGATCTCTTTGCACCACCCCTCTAAGAAAAATCCCGTTCAAAATAACAACCGTTATTGCCGATAACTATCCTTTTCGGCAATCAGTGAAGAACATCACGGACTACCTCGAAAAGGAGCAGGTCGATCAGGTGCTTGCGGCGGCGCACCAGTGTAGCCAGCGCGACTACCTCATGCTGCGGGTACTCTGGCGCACTGGTTTGCGCGTCAATGAATTGCTCAACATCAGGCCCAGTGACATTGAAGCTCACAACGGTGTAGTGAATATAACAAAGGCGAAAGGGGGGAAGCAGCGGAGGGTTCATTTAGACCAAGAAACGCTTGAAATGCTCTCCAGATACATTTCCGCACAAAACCTCCCCGATAATCAGCCCGTATTTGCCATCAAACAACGACAGGTGCGAACTATCGTCAAGCGCTATGGTGATATCATCGGAAAAGACATACATCCCCACACCTTCCGACACTCGTTTGCGATTCACTGTGTGCGAAATGGATGGGATATACGACGACTGCAACAGGTGCTTGGCCATTCAAGTTTGAACGTGACCGCGGTGTACCTGCAGTTCAATGATAGGGATACCAAAGGGTTGTATGAAAAAACGCCGTTTTAGTTGTAAGGGGGCAGTTTAAAAGCATGGTAGAATGGGGTAAAAGCTTGATATCATGGGACTCCTTGACTATGGCAGCTTTTTTTCTTCTTTCTGCTTGCTAAACTTAAAAAAATGGTTGAAGCAGAGCTGATAACTGAAGAAGAGTACAACGCAAAGAAAGCAGAGATAATAGCAAAAATGTGAAAATTGCTGCTCGGAAAAAAGAATAGGAATTGTTAAGCCAACATTCGCCACTTGCATAAGTGTCTTGACAGGAGTTGTATTCTGAATCCAATCGTTAGGATGATGAAACGGTATATCAAAATGCCTTTGAAAAAGGCGCTGCCGTTGCTTTTTATCAGCGCACTCGTTCTCGTATCAATCAGCGGTTGTACGTCATCAACGAATCCAACGGCAACGCCGACAGCAACAACAACGACTTCAACGGTTTTAGGCTTCACTCCACTGCTTCAAAAAATGGAGCCTACGCTTAAAACGCAATTCGGGAGCAAAGTATCAGAGGGGGCTAAGCACGACGGTATATATGTCACGTGGACTACTAAGAAAGGATGGAATGCCACGGCAGGGATAGACGATAGAGGGACTTCAGAAGCGGCAAGCAGAGCTTATAACGTACTTAAAACGCCCGATAACACCGAAAAAAATGACCCGTCAAACGCTACAGGATTCGGTCAAGCTGCAGCGACAGCAGCCTTAGGACACACGCCAACAGTTATACATGACGTATATCTGACAGGAGTCGGTCAATGGGCAGGTGTTAACATGGAGTATTTGCAATACGACCAGATTTTCGTTCAAATATCCTACATAGCCCCAGAGTGATTGAAAGATGAGCTTAGGTTCCGTTTTGGTGGCCATGCTCATATTTTGGTTTTTGTTTATTGTAGGGGGACTTTTCGTGCTGTTTATGTGGGCTATATGGGTAAATTATGCAAGTCGGCTATTCAAAATAGAAATTGTTAAGCCAGACTCTCACCTTTTAAATAAACGGATGCAATCAAAGCCGATAGCTACAATAGCTGTTCTTTTGATTCTTGTCACTTCGTTATCAGTAGCTGGTTGCGCCAATAATACTACTAACACGGCAACAAGCCCCTCACCGCAAGCCCACGACGCAACGCTTGAGAAATATGTAAACGTCACCAAGCAAGCTGAATACGGCAACAAGACAAAAGAAATCTTGGCGTGGCTCGTCACGTGGAACAATGATTCGAGCGTTACGATATTAGAGACGGTGAAAAATCGTACCGACAACAGTTCGGTTTCAGGCAATACTACACTTATCAATTTCCAATCTAATCAAGATGCGACAAATTATCTGAACGCTTTTGACAAGTCCGACTATGGTTTGATAAGCACGAGCTTTAAAACATCCGATGCTCCGACCTTAAACAATGTGACAGGGCACGTTCCGAGCGTCTATGCGGAATATATCAAAACAGAGGGTTCGATTTTTGACCTTACGTATAAAGCGACGGTGCTTATGCAATATGATAATATTATTGCCATCCAAAGCGCAAAGTTGCTGTCATTAGGTTCTGGAGTAAGTTCCGCATCATCTAATCAGTCAATTCCAGCACTAATATCAATACCAACACCCTCAGTAACGCCAAAGCCTTCAGTAACGCCAACGCCTTCAGTATCAGGGAAGATAACTACCACGATGCAATTCGCCAGCGATCCAACTGTGAAAAAGGGAGACAGCTTGGACATCAACGTACTTGCGTCAGGGTTCACTATTTGTGGCCACGGAGCGGTCACTGCGACAATTGGAACAATATCTTCAGGGGGTTCAAGTGACTGTTTTCATACAGCGTTCCTCGACACAAGCGGCTTGAGTCAAGGCACACATGCCATCACACTGACATTTTCAGGCG
>PMYA01000149.1 GCA_003170935.1 Methanobacteriota archaeon | reverse complement strand
GGGTTATATAGAGATTACTTTTTATGACGATCGTTTGGTAAATATTGTATTTAGTGCTTCGCTCAACATTTCAATGATGGTAGCAAGATACTTAACGAAAGTATAAAATCTTAAAGCAAGCCGGTTGCATGGGTGCGTGAGTGGATCGTTACAAAAGAAACAACTTTGCGCATGCAATAAAGCAAACTTTTAGGTCTATGTAGTGTTATTGCCGTCGAGAATTGAGCATAAAGAGCGTGATGCAAAAGCAAAAAAATCATCTCGCGAAGCTAGGCGACCCGGCAGAGCGACCATTAACCACGTTCGTGAGAGCAAAGCGGCAGAAACTGGCGAATCGTGGTGAAAGTAGGCTCTAAGAACCTCAGCTATGTTATCGCTGAGACGGTATAGTTGAGAAGGAACTAAAAGACCGAATACAAAAGTAGAGGAGCACATCGCTTTGTATCGCGCAGGGCAGGCCAAGTAAATGGAAAAATACACACTCACTGCTCGGCGTCTAGGATTGACTGCAGTAGTAGCTCCTCTAACAGCCCTCAGCAATTTCATTTTGCTCCCTATTCTGACAAAGAACCTCGCTATAGCTGATTATGGAACCTGGGCTTTAATCATGGTAACAATCGGTTTATTGCCTTGGCTTGTAACGTTAGGGCTGCCAGCTGCAATGACTCGATTTCTTGCTGCGGCGACGGATAAAGATGACATCCGAGAGGCATTTTACTCCATGGGACTCATCGTATTGCTTACGAGCTCGATTCTTTCTGGGCTGCTTTTTTTATTTGTGCCACAAATCGCAGCAAGCGTGTCTCATGGCAATACCACCATAGCCCAACTGCTCATACCGAACATCGTACTTGCGTGCTTGATTCTTTATGTTCTACAGTATTTTGTAACATTCCAGCAGATCAAAACGTACTCTGTCTTAATCGTTTTTAATGCGTACCTAAACACGGCTCTGATAGCATTTTTTATCCTTTCGGGTTACGGACTCCAAGGCGCCTTGATAGCACTCTTAATTCAGCAACTTGTGGTATTCGCCGTGATGCTGTATCTCATCGTCGCGCAGATTGGTGTTGCTATCCCGAAGTTCAGGCACGTGAGACAATACCTGGCTTTTGGCATGCCCTTGGTCCCGGCGGATATATCGGCATGGATTGTAGATTCAAGCGATCGTTATCTCATTGCGCTTTTTTTAGGGGCCGCAGCGGTGGGCTATTATTCGCCGGCATATGCCCTCGGCGGTACTCTCAGCATGGTAGCAGCACCGTTAGTGACACTACTTCTTCCGATTCTCTCAAAACACTACGACAACAACAACATAGCGGATGTGCGAACTATCTTGACCTATTCACTCAAGTATTATGAGGGGATAGCATTACCTTGCGTTTTTGCCGTGTCGGTGTTGTCAAAGCCTCTGTTGCTTGTGTTAACTACCCAACAGATTGCAGCAAACGGCTATTTAGTCACTCCGTTGGTTGCTTCTGGGGCTGTGCTCATTGGAACGGGCACGGTGGTTATGAGGGTACTTGCGTTAACAAAGAAGACTGCCATCGTTGGTACGATCTGGATACTTAGTGCCGTGCTGAATTTCGGTTTAAACTTGGTGCTTATTCCCTACTTAGGCCTTCTAGGTGCTGCGCTTGCCACTTTCCTCACGTTCCTGGTCGCTTTCGTGTTGATTACATACTATTCGCTCAGACAGTTTAAGTTCGACTTAAATGGTAGATTTATCGTAAAAAGTATCTGCAGTTCGAGTATTATGGCCCTATTTCTCATTTTTTGGAATCCCTCGGGGCTTTTAAGCATAGTGTTATCGATCGCACTTGCCGCGATAATCTATGTGACTATTCTACTGGTGCTGCGGGGGTTCACCATACAAGAGATTAAGCTTATATATAGGATTTACAGGGGCTCTTAATAAGGCGGCTTATATGAAGTAGATCAAAAAACGTGCGCTGTATAATACGCTTTTAGATTTGCATCCTCGAGCACTTATTGCTACTCGAAGGATTCAAGAAGCTTCTCTGGGCCTCCGACCTTATGGCCTATTTGTTCTCGCGAAAGCAAACCTAGCGGACATCTACTACAGGACTGCTTTTCTATTTGGGTACGCCCTCTTTCAATATGACCCCGGCACGTGTAAATTGGGTTCGCTCGCAAGGATTAAGATCAGGGAGCGACGGCCGAAAACAGTGTCACGTATAGAGCAGCAATGAAACTGTTGGACTCTTGTGGTTTTAAGATTGTGGGGTCACACCGCTATTATTATGCAGGGACTTCCTTTCTCATGGATTTTGCAACATAAAAGCTATTCATACCTAGCTGAGTTAGAATCTGGCTGGTGTGAACTTAAGAGGATTAGAAAGACGTCCGTCGTCCACATTCGCTGTTTCGTCTATGCGAAGATGCTGCTACCATCAAATCTGAATCGGCGCCAGTCTACCCCTAACAAGTCCAATACTGACGGGGCAGTATCGAGTATGCTTATGTTGCCTCGCGCTATTTCTTTACGTGTTCCAGCTACTAAGAAGATCGCGTCCTTAAAATGTCCCCCTGAAGCTACGTTATGATCATACGCTTTGCCAAACAAGTCAGAATGCAGCTCCCACCCCACCCCAAAGTCGCTTTGTAGTTCAAACAAAAGGTCTGGATAGATCTCGTCTCTGTGGTCCCCTTCACGAAGCTCGTCTCTCTGTTTGAAGCAGACCACTGCGTTACGCCCCTGCGGGGTTTTCAGCTCGAGTAAGAGTTCCTTCAGCTCACGCGTTATTGTTGAACGTTCGGTGTCTGAGACCCGTTCTCTGTTGATCTCTATGCCTGCGTGCGAATATGACTTGATTCCTGCGAAAGTCGACAAAAATGCAGTGCTTCTCTCTCGATCAATCGATCCAGAGGAGGAATAGACTGATTTGCTAAGTTGTGTTATTTTTTTGCTTCGAGCGAGCAGTTTTATCAGCGAATGCTCGATGTTAAGCTTGTTTGCCATTTCCAAAGCAATTCGCCTGAGTTGATTCTTCATGGAGGTGTTCGTGCCTTGCGCTACGAGGTACCCGTGCCGCCTAAGATATTCATTCATATTAATGGTCTTCGCTGGGCGCATGTGATGGCCGTGATCGCTCATCACGATGAGTGTTACTCCAGGGCAGGCCTGCCTAAACTCCCCGATAATAGAATCGAACATTTTGTAGCAGTCCGTAATGATGTCGCCACACGAGTCCCGACCGGGGTACGTAGGATCATTCTCGTCGAAAAACCGCCAGAGACGATGTTGTATGACATCCAAGACAGAAAAATATGCGAAGAACAAGTCCCACGTCTCGCCTCTGAATAGTTGCAGTGCAAGGTCTTTTTCCACCTCGAGCACTGTTTTCCCGTATGTCGCCCATTCTTTTAAATGTTTGATTCCGGGGAATCCTCCCCACAAGTCAGGAAGCTCTTTCGGAATCGCGTATTTTTCTTGGATTATTTGGGGATAGACGCTTACTGTTCTGGTCGTCCTCAACCAATCAACCTTGGCTTCGAACGGCGACTTGCTTACCATAATTCCGTTTAGTTCCCACGCGGGATACATCAGCGTTGGGTAAATTATCACCGTCCTGCACCCCTCTTGACCGGCGTAATCCCAGAACGTTTTTCCTTTAATAGGCGTGATATCAAGCTTCGCTAAATCGCTTAGACTCTGGTCGAAAACATCGTAGACGTAAAGTAACCCGTGGTTCGAGGGGCGAAGCCCCGTATAAACGCTTACCCAGGCAGGGATGGTATCGACCGGCCAAACCGAGCGTGCAATGAATGTGGGGCTCTCATCGATGAGCCGTGAGAGGTTCGGCAGCATCGCTCTATATTTAAGAATGACGTGCGGATCGAGCGAGTCAATACCGATTATTGCCAGTTTTTCTCTCATGGCCTTCCAAGCAGTTCTAGCGCCGTTGCCAGTATCTCTTTGTTCACGTCTAGAGGATTTTTTGTATTGTCAACCTCGACGATCCTTCCATCAGTTAGCTGATCTAGCACAGGAGGGAGTATCTGGTAGGTCTCCCATTTGTCGCGAGCTTCTTGCATGGAGTTTATCTCCTGCTTTTTACGTGCGTAGCAGACTTCGGGGGGAACGTCTATTAGGAAAACGAGTTCAGGCTTGGGCAGGAGGACGCTGAAAAGCCGAAAAAGCTTCAGTTGAGTGGTCCTCGTCAACTCAAACTCCTCGGACAGTGCTAAGATGACGTCGTAAATGTATCTGTCGAAGATGATGACTTTGTTACTAGCTGCTATTCGTGGAAGCCACGCGTGTACGACCCCGAACCTAAGGTAGTCAGCTAGCAGAATCATCGGAAACAACAACTTAAAGGCTCTGTCGATTAAACGCGCGTCTGTAGTGACTACCTTTTGGCGCTGTACATCCACCTCAAGCTTCACGTGGCGCGAGGAGCCAATAGCTTTGAGCGTTCGTCTCAACAGTGAAGTATCACCTTTGAGCCACCATACGTAGCTGACTTTATAGCCTCTGTGTTTGAGTTCCTGACACAAGTGTTTGGCCAAGGTACTCTTTCCAGAACCGTCAATTCCGAGAAAACATATCGAGAAGCCGTGCTTCATAGGGGCATCCTGTGAGTTTCGTATATAACCTTCCGGAAAAAGGCTTTGACGCAGTGCTTGCTCGTCGTTGCAGAAGCTCGTATCTTAGTCACTTACTTGTTTTAAATTGCCGGCTAACTTGCCCTGCTAGGGATTCGATGCGCGTGTCGGCTAAGTCTTTTTAGCGTAAGAGCTCTTTATAAATTCCGATAAGATCCTGAGTTAGAGTATCCCAAGCATATGGGAAGACGTTAGCCCGTGTTTCGACCGGCAGGTTACTATTTTTCACATCTAGCAAGATTTGAGGTATGTGTTCAGCGTTTTCAGTAAAAAAAAGGCCAGAGTCCTCGTTAAAGATCGTGGGGAGTGCTCCAAATCTCGTCGAAATAATTGGTAGATTACACGCCATCGCTTCTAACACAGATAGTGGGGTCTCTATACAGGCTTTTTTGTGCATGGTGGGAAAAACGTAACAATCGGACATATTATAAATCTGGTCAACGTGGGGAAAATGCTGTACCCACACTAAACACCCCGCTTCCCGCAACTCGCGTAATAGTTTTTTATCTGCAATTTCGTTTTCCCGCCCAAGAATCAATACTTGAATCCCTTCTTCCGCTTGAATTTTTTTGAATATATCAAGATTTCGTTCTCTGCGCAGCGATGCGAGATGCAAGACCACAAAAGCTTGTCTGGATATTTGAAACTTTACTCTTATGTCGTTCTTACGTTTCTCACTCGTCGGTTTGAACTTCTTTACGTCGACTCCGTTGGGGAAGAAACGAGTATTCATGCCCATCGATTGGAACAATTCATTGCTCTCCTCTGATTGAACGAGCATCAAGTCCGGCTCAAAAAGCTTCAACAGTCGGCTTCGTCGGAGGGACGGATGAACTGCTGAGATTACAGTTTTTGCGGGGGGAAAAACACTAGACACAAGTCTAGCTGTTAACACACCCATGAAGGTTGGTGTAAGAATGAAGTGGATAATATCCGGACGAAAAGTCTTAATGCCCCCCCATTCGATCACTGACGAGATATTAACTTTTTCGACCTCAATGTCTTGGAGTTCTAATCCGACTTTTAAAGACTTTCCGACATTTCTCTTGCCTTCGTCAAGCGAATCGTTGAACTGTCCAACTAAACATACCTTCACAATATCGCCAGAATTGTCCAATTTTCGTTTTTAGGGATGACGCGAGGCATCTTTTTGTTTGCGCTTCGCGTTAAAGTGTTGACTCCACAAGCAAGCGCTCAAACTGTAAGCCTATTGATTCCCAGCTGTACCTCTCTTCAACTATCTTCCTACCACGTATTCCCCGCTCGATTCGATAATCTTTATCGTTAAAAAGCTTGGTGAGCTGAGATTCAAACTCCGTCTCGTTGGAAGCATACAGTACTGCGTCACCGACTGCTTCAACAACGCCTCGCAACTCTGTTGAAATCACGGGCTTTTGACAAGCTAAATACTCAAGTAGTTTCAGCGGGAGCGCATGGTCTGCTACAGCGCCCGTATCGAAGGGTATGAGACATACATCCATTAGGTTTATATATGCTGGAATTTCGTCGTAGCTCACACTTCCGATAAAATCGATTATGTCTAGGACGTTTAATTGTTTAGCAGTTTCTTTGATATGCTTTCGTGCCGGCCCATCTCCTACTATAAGCAAATTAATCTTGTATTGCTTTTCAATTAACCTCTGCAAGCATTTCAACAGGTATGAAAAATCGAGCCAGTTTCCCAAAAAACCGGCGAATCCTATTGTGAATTCTCGTGCACGTATATCCGCAATGTTCGACAGGTTGCTATGCGCTTGAAACAATTCTAAATCGACGCCGTTCGGTATTAGGAACGACTTATCGCTGCTAATTGCATACTTCTCTTTTAAGGATTCTAAAGTGAACGCGTTTTTTTGACTTATGTAGATGTTCTTCAGGATCATTTGCCTTCCAATATACTTACCTAATGGCTTAAGCACCCGTGGTACTTGGCTTGAGACGCCAACATACTCTGCCATGTCGTCGCATAGGTCGAAGACCATAGGAATTAACGATCTTTTACAAACAAAATACGCTGCAATTAAATCATTGAAGCTAACAAGAACATCAAATTCTTGCTTGAGAGAGGGGTTAAAAGCATATTTCTTAACGATCAAAGCCTCTTGAAAGAACGAGTTTATTCTTCGATCTGTTGCATATTTGAGTTCTATATTCTTTAAACAGTCATCTAAATATTTGTCCTGTAGCAGCTCAAGCCACCAAGCTTTAACACAAACTACTGTCACCTCGTGTTTTTTAGATAAATATTTAATGAGATGATGAAACCGTTGAGGATATGTCCGCTTCAAATCGTTCATAGCTACAATTAGTATGCGCATAGTGAACACGACTTAGAAGTTACAGGCCATTTTTCACATTTTTTTGCAAATTCCCTGAACGTTTCGCTCGAACAAACGCACGTTGTATGCAGAGTCTAATTTGCCTTATAAATACCCGTTCTTCACTTTTATTTACTTGGATCAAAGTCAGTAGAGCCCTAACAGCTTATTATCGAACCAACTCGTCCGGTAGTTCAGCGTCCGATCGCGTGTCGCTGGTTCTCGCTTGCGAAAAGAGCCCCCTCGACAAGTAAGCAACCTATCTTATAGCCTCCCCATACGTGGGGAAGCACGTGAGTCGTTACTCCTCACGAGCATCCAACAGCTTCTCTAAGTTGTTCCCACTGAGCAGTAGTTCACTTAGGGTTGGCCGATAAAGAGCCGCGTGAGCAAACTGAGTTATAATGCCAGCTGCTTCCGGGATCGATATCGTTGGTAAACAAGAATTATGACAGGGACGATCACCATGAGGAGAAGCAACACCACGGTTGCTGCTGATGGGAGCGCGAGGTAACTAAAGGGCGAGAAATCAGGTAAGATTAGCAGAACAAGACCTAAAATGCCTAAAATCAGCAAGATATAAAGAATAACGCTCGCAGCCATCGAGAGCATATGATGTGAATTAGCAGTCAGTCTTTCAGAAATAGCGTTTTTATCGTTATAGATGACCCCCAAAAGGTTCATGTCGCCAAAGATTGTTTCGTTGTCGGCGTCTTGTTGTTGAAATAACAAGCCGGTGATATTCGATCCGGTAAGGCGCTTAATGTTCTCTCCATCTGGTCCTTCATACACGATGCCTACAATCGACGGACCATTGAGAATCTTTAGTTTCACTCTTGATCCGGTGATAACTTGTTCCTCGCCCGTGTCCTTCTTGTGGCAAATTAACCCGACTATTTGAGACCCTTCGGGAAGCCTCTGCTCGAGCAAACCCGGTACTCCACTCGACGCGTCGATATTGTCTGAGTCGCGCGCTGCTTCACTGTTGGCTGCGTTTCGCCTCTGAAATATCACCCCTCTAATTCTTGAACTTCTCAGTATTACGTCATCGAGGTCGTTCGCGTATCGATACACAATGCCAGTGACTTGTGTTCCACTTAGGATTTTATCTTCTGCCGATCTTTCTCGGCGGTACGTGAAGCCGGTAATAGGTATGTTGTCGAACAGCTTAGTATCAATCGAAAGCCCGCCAAAAAGCTGGGTATCAGTCGAATCCCTGTATTGGTAGAGGATGCCGGTGACGATAGTAGAGTTGTCGAGGAGTTTCACGTGCTTAAAACCTCAACCCGGTACAGAATAGCCGTGACCTTCGCGCCATTCGCGTTCGAGAGGTCACTCGTGTCGCTCAGGAGCTTCACTTCAGTGCTTCCTTGCTCCTGATAGAGGAGCCCCCGTACGTTCTGCCCGCTTATGAGATGCAGGGCGTTCATTTGCCGCCCTTGTCGCAGTACGCCGACCAGTTTTGCCGAAATAGTGTTCGAGAGGTCACTCGTGTCGCTCAGGAGCTTCACCTCAGTGCTTCCTTGCTCCTGATAGAGGAGCCCCCGTACGTTCTGCCCGCTTATGAGTTCCAGCTCGGGATGCGCCGCGCATAAGAGCTTCATCCCTGGCGTTTTTGTCTCCTCGTAGAGCAAACCGACTATCATCGACCCGGGCAGTAGTTTCACGTCAGTTGCCACACGGTCTTGATAGAGCACCCCTGCAGGGGTCGCATCGCCGAGGAGATTAACGTCGAGCTTCGAAGCGCTTAGGTGCTTTACTTCGTTCGATCCTTTCTCAACATAAGTGATCCCTGTGACCTGCGAACCGTCCAGCCACCGTGGCTCAGCGTCTTCGCGTTCTTGGTAAATTATTCCAACGAGCTTCGTCTCGCTTCGCCAACTCATGCTTACACCACTTCTCGTCTACGAAGGCAGTATCTGCATCACGGCTTGATCAATCTTTCGAAAAGGTTTGACGCTGAGCGCCTTCTGCTGACCTTGCGCACTCTGTGAGGTGTGATCTGGGCCAGTCGAGCACGCCTATCCAGCAGACGCCATTGCGATCTTTACATCATCAGCTTTCATGTTGACCTGCCATCATCAATTGAAACGCCCCCCGTATTAGTCCTTCGCTTCGCGTTTTCCAGTTAATCGGGTAAAGCCAGGTAAATGCATGTTTTTTTATATTTCAAGTCTGTACTGTTCACCGAGTGTTTGTGACGTTTCAGGCGCGATATTATACGCAAAAGGACGTCATTTCGTCAGTTTGAGAAACTCATGGGATCGACAATAATTGTTGGGGGCTTCTTTGGAGACGAGGGAAAGGGCAAGATAGTAGCGCACGTAGCGTTTGCTGATAAACCTACAATCATTGCACGCGGCGGAATTGGTCCCAATGCTGGCCATACCATAGAAGTCCGCGGTCAGAAATTCGGCGTGCGCATGATACCTTCAGGTTTCGTGTACGCAAACGCACGCCTGCTCATCGGTGCAGGTGTTCTTGTAGATCCGCGCGTCTTACTCAGTGAAATCGAGTTAGTTGACGAAGCGAAGCGCGTCGGCGTTGATCACCGTTGTGCGATAATCGAACAAAAACATATAACCCTCGACAAAGAAGATCCGCACCTTTCGCGCACGATTGGGTCAACCGGGACTGGATGCGGACCGGCTGCGGCCGATCGAGCAAGAAGAACGACAATCCAAGCCAGTGAAGTGCAAGAGCTCGCGCCGTTCTTGACCGATGCAGCGGCCGAAATAAATCAAGCTCTTAACGCCGAGGAAAACGTGATTTTAGAGGGCTCGCAAGGGTTCGGCATCTCTCTCTATTACGGATTTTTTCCATATGTCACGTCTAAAGATACGACGGCCTCTCAGATCGCAGCTGACGTCGGAGTTGGTCCGACGCGTATCGACGAAACGATCGTTGTCTTCAAGACGTTCCCTACGCGCGTCGGTGAGGGGCCTTTTGAGACTCAAATGAGTGAAGAAGAGGCCAAAAAACTCCAAATCGAGGAATTTGGCACTGTAACCGGACGGCCACGGCGTATTGGCTGGTGGGATCCTAAAATGGCTGCGTATTCTGCCATGATAAACGGAGCGACACAGGTTGCAATAACAGGACTCGACAAGCTTGATCCAAATGTCAGAGGGGTCCACGAGTACGATGATTTGTCGACAAAGGTGAAGACATTCCTTCGCCAAGCTGAGGAGGAAGTTGGCGTTCCGTTTACGCTGCTTTCAACTGGACCAGAGTTAGCTGAGATTATCGATTTGAGAGAGGAGAAACTCTACCACGCGTGATAACACGCGGATAACAGGGCAGCTGAAATGAAACGAGAGTTGCTGAAAATATTGTGCTGTCCTGTATGCAAAGGCCCACTATTGCTAGAGGTCGAAGGCGAGGAAGCAGGCGAGATTATCAAAGGAACTTTCTACTGTAAGGTCTGTAGTGCATATTATCCGATAGATGAGGGGATCCCCAATTTACTTCCGCCTGAATTGAGGTGAACATATGCAGAGCGTGTATCTCAATAGGAAGGGATTGCAGTCAATTGAAATCGAAGAACCCGTAATTCGATTCCCGCTCAAGCCAGGCGGAAAAGCGACGCTCGACATCGACGTGATAAATTTTGAAGCTCCCACCCACGTTTATCTCTCATCGCGGGGTGCGGTAAAAGATAAAGTTACCTTCAATCGCAACAACCCATATATCGATGGTGAGGAACTACTTACAGCGACAATCTCTAATCCCCTCGGTCAACAGGAGCTTTATGAAGGGGAGATAAGTATATCAACAGGATATGGTTCGCGGGAGGAGAGCTTCATTGTGCAAATCGGACATTTAGAGGACGAACCGCCGCTTGATGCCATCGAGGTCGATGACGACCTCTCCCGGCCAGATTATCGCAGCAAAGCACGTTCTCCGCAGGTTCGGCGCCCTGAAATACGCTTGCAGCGGCCCAACATTAGTTTGGACGTGAAGAGAATCAGGAGGATGAAGAATCTTCCGTATATTCTTTTGGGAATCGGTGTGATTATTGCGCTTCTACTTCTAGGTTTGGGCAGTATCAGCTATGGTGTGGCAATTCTCGGTTTCATCGTCGTCATAGTCTTAGCTTACTACACGTGGAGGCTGTTAGACTGACGTGTTCTGCTTTAAATGACCGCATCGTCTTTCAACAGGTTATATCGTGATCGTCGATGTCGCCGGCTTTTTGTGCCGAAAGCATTCCATAGTAACGCGCCTATTCTGTAGTAACAAATATCTATTCAGCAGTATTTTAGAAAGATAAAATTATCTCTGGGACTATGGAGAGCTAAAGATGCGATATATTGTTGTCACTGGTGGAGTCATGAGCGGTCTTGGCAAAGGCATCACAGCCGCCTCTGCTGGCAGGCTTTTTATTAACCGCGGGTACAACGTTACGGCGATAAAGATAGATCCTTACATAAACATCGATGCAGGGACCATGAGCCCCTTTCAACATGGCGAGGTATTCGTGCTCAAGGATGGGGCCGAAGTTGATCTCGACCTTGGAAACTATGAACGGTTCCTCGATGTGGAGCTCACCGGCGATCATAACATCACGACAGGGAAAATCTATAAGTCTGTCATCGAAAAAGAGCGACGCGGGGACTACTTAGGGAAAACGGTTCAGATTATCCCCCACATCACGGACGAGATCAAGGATAGCATTAGGGCCGTTGCGGATAAAGCAAAGGCCGACGTGTGTGTGGTTGAGGTAGGCGGCACCGTCGGCGATATAGAGAGCATGCCTTTCTTAGAAGCAGTTCGACAAATGCACAGCGAGGAGGACCATTTTGTGTTGCTCCACGTGACGCTTGTACCGGAGGATATGACTGGGGATCACAAAACAAAGCCTACCCAACACTCGGTTAAGAGCTTAAGAGAGCTTGGCCTCAGTCCCGACGTCATAGTTGGCCGTGCAAAAACGCCACTGAGCAAAGATGCGCGAGCGAAGATATCGCTGTTTTGTGACGTTCCTTTAAATGCCGTCATAAGCTGCTATGACGTGCCTGACATCTACCAAGTGCCCTCGCTACTTGAGCTTGAAGGCTTAGGAGATTATCTTGTTGAGAGGCTCGAACTCGAAAAGAAAGCTGTGAGCCCGTGGGATGTGATGAAGAACCCCCCTATATCTCGATCGATTGCTATCGTTGGCAAATATATGTTTGAAGATGCCTATTTCAGCATAAAAGAGGCAATTAAGCACGCAGCAAGTGCACTAGGTGGCGGCATAGACGTGAAGCTCGTGGACGCAGAAGACCCGCATGCCCTCGAGATTCTCAGATCGGTGCATGGAATTTTGGTCGCACACGGGTTTGGCCCTCGAGGAAGCGAAGGGAAAATAGACGCGATCCGCTTTGCTCGTGAGAATAACATTCCTTTTTTGGGAATCTGTTTTGGCTTCCAACTCGCCATAGTCGAGTTTTGTCGGCATGTAATAGGGCTGGAAGCAACAAGCGCTGAGTTGGATCCTACTGGGGTTCACGTCATCGATTTACTTCCCGAGCAGCTAGATGTTGACCACATGGGGGGTACGATGCGACTAGGCAACTACGATGTCATGATCTCGCATGAGACGCGCGCACATTCTATGTATGAAAGTCTTGTAGTGACTGAACGTCACAGGCATCGGTTCGAAGTTAATCCAGATTGTATAGAGCTTATCGAACAAAATGGAATGTTGTTTTCAGGGAAGGCAAAAGATGGAATCAGAATGGAGATTGCAGAGATCCCAACAAAAAGATTCTTCGTTGGAACACAGTTCCATCCCGAGTTTAAATCTCGACCGGGGAGACCATCGCCCCCATTTCGTGAATTTGTAAGGTCTGTACTCAATATGAATATTAGCACGTAATGTGAAGTAGCGGCGCGATCAAAGCAGAAGCAGAGTATCAATTTATGGTAAACGCAGAGAAGTTCATTGAGGAAGCAATTGTAGAAATCAAGAGAGAAGTAGGAACTCAAAGAGCAATCATCGCCCTCTCTGGGGGGGTAGATAGCTCTGTTTGTGCCACACTTGCTTATCAAGCGTTGGGAGACCGTCTTTATCCAGTTTACGTCGATACGGGATTAATGAGGGAGGGCGAGACTGAAACCATCCAGAAAGCTTTTCGTTACATGCCGTTGACCGTGATTGACGCGAAAGCGCGGTTTATCAATGCGCTTCAAGGAGTTTTGGACCCCGAAGATAAGCGTAAAGCAGTCGGCGAGACGTTTATACGCGTATTTGAAGACGTTGCAAGACAAAAGCAAGTAAGTTATTTGGTGCAAGGCACCATTTATCCGGATATAATCGAATCTGAAGGGGAGATCAAATCGCATCATAACGTAGGCGGTCTTCCTTCCGAGATGGAGTTTAATGGAGTGGTCGAGCCGCTTAAGTATTTGTACAAGGATGAAGTTCGTCAACTTGCTCGGGCACTTAAGTTACCGCCTGAGGTCAGTGAGCGGATGCCATTTCCGGGACCGGGGCTAGCGGTCCGAATTATAGGTGAAGTAACTGAGGAGAAGCTTCGTGTTGTCGGTGAGGCGAACGCAATAGTTGAGCAAGAGATATTAAGCTACAATCCGTGGCAGACTTTTGCAGCGTTGCTGGAGAAAGGAACCGGCGTGAAAGGTGATGTGCGTGTGCACGGTTGGATAATTGCAGTGCGCGCCGTGCAGTCACGAGACGGGATGACTGCCAGCGTGCTTGAATTACCTTACGATGTGCTTCGGAAAATCGCTTCACGCATAACGAGCGAACTCTCTGACGTCGCGCGTGTGGTTTATGACATCACGCCGAAACCGCCAGCTACTATAGAATTTGAGTAGCAAACACCTCAAACGAACTTTAAATCTCTCAGATGTTTGCTACTATACAGACTTACTAGTTCTACAATGCTGTTAGGATGTTGAAAAAATGCGCATGAGCAAAAAAGAAGAAGTAATCGCTAAAGAGTCTCAGCATTATATGCAGGTGTTCACGCGTGAACCGTTGGTGATTGAACGAGGTAGAGGTGCGATCGTTTCGGATATCGACGGCAAAGATTACATCGATTGCGTCGCTGGGATTGCAGTCAATAATGTAGGCCACTGCCACCCTCGCGTAGTCAATGCCATCAAAGTGCAAGCAGAGAAGCTCATCCACACTTCAAACTTGTACTATACAGAGATCCAAGCACTTTTGGCGGAACGCATGACAAAACTGACCGGCTTGGAGCGCTGTTACCTGACAAATTCCGGAGCGGAGTCCACTGAATCCGCGATGAAGCTTGCGAGGCGGGTAACCGGTAAGAAGGGGTTCATTTCGACCAAAAACGCATTTCACGGGCGGACTATGGGTTCACTTAGTGTGACGTGGAAAGAGACAATCCGGCAACCATTCGAGCCGTTGATTGATAATGTCACCTTCGTTAATTATGGCGATGCAAACGCTATCGCGGGGGCAGTTACAGCCGATACCGCCGCAGTCATTGTCGAACCGATTCAGGGGGAGGGGGGTGTTAATGTACCACCTGATGATTATCTCGTTGCGGTTCGCGAACTCTGTACAGAGCGCGATATAGTGTTGATCGTCGATGAAGTACAAACTGGCTTTGCCAGAACGGGAAAGTGGTTTGCCTGCGAGCACGCTAACGTTGTACCAGACATTATGACACTTGCAAAGGCCATGGGCGGCGGCTTTCCAGTCGGCGCGATGATGTCGCGTGAGTCTTGCCAGTTCATGCCAGGCGATCACGGCGGCACGCAAAGCGGCACACCCCTTGCATGTGCTGCAGCTCTAGCAACGATCGACGTAATTGAAAGCGAGGATCTTGTCGAGCAATCACGACTCAAGGGTGAGTTCCTAAAGAAGCTCCTTAGTGATCTCGAATCGCCAGATACGGTCGACATTAGGGGCAAGGGACTTATGGTTGGATACGAATTGTCGCGTCCAGTACGCTCTATTGTTGACTATGGACGAGAAAACGGCGTATTGCTAAATAACATCTCAGAAAACGTTTTAAGGTTCGTGCCCCCTCTGGTGATTACAAAAGAGCAAATTGAAACGGCCAT
>PMYA01000096.1 GCA_003170935.1 Methanobacteriota archaeon | reverse complement strand
CTACGATAGCGCAGCGTGTTTCTCCTTCATGATCTGTTTTTTCCTTGCCTATGCCTTATTACCTTCAGTGCGCTACTTACTTTGATGATACTATGACCGACGAAAAGAAAAAACAGAAGAGAATCGCCATGGAAGAACGACGCCAATATTCCTTCGAGGCAACTGTCACGCCTGAGGTGCTCGAACGGGGGCGCCACTGGATCACCGTCCGGTTGAGGAACCTATCAATGGAGCCCCTCGTCGACGTAAGCGCGACACTGTATACCCTTAACACGCACGATCTCGACGTTTTACCAGGCGGCTCTTTTCATTTCGTGAAAGAGTTGCGCCCTCAAGACACGGCAGCGCTCAACTTTCACGTCTTTGCGAACCACACTGGATGGGTCTATCTGCACGTCACGGCGTACCGCGATGGTGCTTATGTGAGCTGGTACTCTCCCTTTTATGAGGTTCAACTCATTGAAGATTCCGCCGAGATACGGACCTTTTTCGTGAATCGGCCCTATTGGACATATGAAGAAACGATCGAGACGGAAACGGTCGTGCACGCCCGCCGCGACGTGAGGAATCTACGGCTCGAAATCGCCGCAACGCCCCCGTCGAAATCCCACAGGCTCATGGACGTGATCGATATCGATTTCATCGCAGAAGGCGGCACGAAGCGATTAGTAAGCGAGCTCTATGCGGATGAAGAAGGCATGTTCCACCTCTCAGCGCGTCTTTTCCACAAACACAAGCTCATTAACAGCAAGCAGGCATCCTGCTACGTTAGATCGGGCCTTGAAGAGTGAATCTGCGTCTCGTCGGAGGGGCTGTAGTTTGTGTCGGATCGCGCCCAGCGGATGTTAGAGGGCCCGTTATGAAAAGTCCGCTGTTTCGTTAACCAGCAGCTCGATTGCTAGATCAGAAATGGCAGGCGCCCCACGATTGCGCCTCGCATGCCCTCAAGGTTTAGCTGGGATACTTGGCGCGTGGGTAGTGATGGGAGTCGTGATTGCCGTGATTGCGTTAGGCGATTCTGCGATCGAGAGCTAGCCGCGCGTGGCTCGCCTCTTAGTTGTCACTAGCAGCTCGTATCCTCTTCAGCCTGGAGCATTTCCATCAAGGGCTTCTTTAGGACGAGCACCCGCCTTCCAACTCGTATGCCCGGCAGTTCGCCGTCCCGCACCAGCCGATATGCCGTCGATCGGCTCACGCCGATAAGGCGTGCAGCGTGCTCAATGGACAAGGTCTGTGCCTCCTCTTTATGGTGTTTTTTGGTCTTATCCACAGCGACCAATGAAAAGGCGCTGAACCAAATATATATTTCGCCTTTCCACGAAGTCACTTCCCCTGATGCAACCTATGCAGTTCAGGTGCTGCAAAAAGAGATCCTATGGTGTTAAGCCCGGCAAAGCTACTTAATCATTCAAATAGAATGCTAAGCGGTGATATTATTGGCTGAAAAACGCGTCTTTGTCGCACCGACCGTATCTTTTTATCACGACGCGGAAAACTACACCATTATGGTGGAACTTTCTGGCGTGGATAAAAAGGACATCAAAGTTGAAGCTAGCGAGCACGGGTTTTGTCTAACAGCACCCCGAGGCGATATCGAATATGCCGGCTGCTGGGCACTCTCCCATACCCTCAATCCGGAAGGGGCAACGGGCACGTTCACAAATGGCCTTCTGAAGGTGACCGTACCACTCGCTGAACGGCTTGAGGGCGTCAAGGTACCCATAAAATAGTTTACCGCCCCACGCAAACCGCAGAAGTGACTCGCACTTATAACCGCTTCAGTTTTGGAGCTTCACCATATTTGACTAGATCGCTCGATAGCCTGTTATAAAAACCTAATTCTTATTTGGGACTACGGTAACCTTAAGGAATCCGAAGTAGTTTGTTCTGGTGATTGAAATGCAAGAACGTGTTTTTGAGAGCGTTGGCGATGTTACCTTTTGTCTTAATGAGGTGCCTCACGCTGGTCGCAGCACGGTCAATTTCACGGTTAGGCACGATGAGCTCTCGTCGTCAAACTTTGAAGATCCAATGGCAAGGGTTTCCGGATTGGAAGACGCCTACGGGGTAATTAGCCTTGATAGTCAACGAAACGAGGAGCTAATCCACAAACTCAACCAGTATTTCGTCGCCAAGCAACGCCTCACACTTAAGGGAGAGTTCAAGGATACGCTGACTGGCACGGTAACGGCGTGGATGCTTGAGTTGCAACTGTCAAAAAGAAACGTCTCAAGTTCTAGTCAGGAAAGAACCACTATCTACGGAACCACTATCTACGAATTTCATTCGGCCCTCGCATCGAAAGGCCTTACGGGCGCGCATGACGTTAAGCGATGCTAGTACGGCTAGCACGATTCAAAAGGTGCGTTAACGGCGTGCTTAAAGCCAGATGATAGTCATTAATGAGTGTCTTAGCGCTTCTATGCTTGATGCCTCAGCATACGTTAAAAGAAGCTGGTTTTGCGGCTTTAATGCGGCTAAGCTATTTAAGCGTTTGAAGTGAACCGTCCACCGGTGATCATGTGGCTGAAAAAATAGAACGAATTCCGGTTGCACCAGAGGTAGTTTTCTATCACGATGCGGGAACCTACACCATCGTTGTAGAACTCCCTGGCGTACATAAGAAGGATATCGAATTTGAAGTGATGGAAAACGGGTTTTGTCTGACGGCACCCCGAGACGATATAGTGTATAGGGGCTGCTGGGCACTCATGCTTAAGACCATTCCGGAAAAAGCAACAGCGACGTTTTCGAATGGACTTTTCAAGGCGATCATACCGTTAGCTGAGCGAGTTGCCGGCGTGAAGGTATCGATAAAATAGACCACCCTGTTCGTTAAAAGCATTATTGTTACCCGACGTCGGCGTCCCTGTGTTAGGCCGAGTGGGCTGGCGCACTGAGGGCATAAAGCGCAATGCGCGGATTTAAACAGCGCACGGCGAACGGCCAGGGGTTGTCAAAATCGTGCCCCCATGCGGAGGTTATTCAACGACCTTAGGGTGACCTATGTGATGGCGTATAAGGGCTGCAACAACACGGGGATCCGACGTTTCGATTGGTTCCAGCGAGTGCGGGTCTCCCACACCCTCAAAGAGGACGGCTTTACCGCTGAGCGAAGCCAAAACGACGCGTATCGAATCAGGCGCAAATTTCTCGTATTCTTCCGGAGTGAACGTGCGTGGCGATCTAGAGGCCTCTTTCACCGCGGATAATACTGCTTCAAGCGTTTTATGCTGCTCGCCGAGTTCTGCCAGTTGGTCCTTGAGCTCGGCGCGTGCCTTCGCTTTGTCAGCATCGATTTTTATTTGGTACAAGGAGCACTCTTCTCTCAATATCCCCATCTCGGCCGCGTCTGTGACCACCGTGTCGAGACATTGCGTTGCGCTCCGGATCAGCTGTTCTTTCTTCTCGACGAGGTGAAACGCATCGTTCAATCGTACGGCTAAATATTCCGTTTCAAAATGCAGTGAGTCGGTGATAAAAACTGTTGGAATGGGCACGAATTTCGACTCCTGATCCGGTGTCTGCGCGCGTTTTCTTGCCATCTCACCCGCCGCTTTCTTTCTTTCGTCGCTCACTTGCTTGTCGCACATAAACGGCGCTTCAAAACAAGTCTGGCATGCTACAGACTAGACGTGCATTGATAAAGTTAACCTTCTCATTCCTCTTCAGGTTGCAGCTGGTCAAATCGAGTTCGCTGAATACAAGTTGCTTGGTAAGTGAAACTTAGTGTCAAACGACTAAAAATCGATTTCTACTGTCTCTCTCTAGTAAAGTGGCCAGCCTGAGCAACCACGTGAAAGTTCCGATGCAGAATGGATCGAAGAGAAAGTATAAGCACGCGAGCCCCACAGAAATACGTATAATGGCCGTGTGTTCTTTCATATGTTGACTCGATTTGCGGCTAGAATTACGGACGTGTTGATTGCTCCAAAGCATGCAAGGAGTACACGCGACTGTCTGTGGCTATTACAACTGATGGAGAAGCGATAGCAATGGATGTTACAAAAGCAATCTTATCAAGAAGAAGTATACGCAAATACGCTGACGAACCCATTTCTGATGAGGATGTCGACGCATTGCTCCGCGCGGCAATGCACGCACCTTCTGGCGTGAATGAACAGCCGTGGCATTTCGTGGTCATCAAAGACCGCAAAATACTAGACGCCATTCCACGAATAAGCCGCACTGCTCAAATGGTAAAATATGCGCCGCTGGCAATCGCGGTTTGTGCAGACAAAAACCTCGAGAAGTTTCCAGGCTTGTGGGCTCTCGACTGTTCAGCTGCCACCGAGAACATACTGCTTTCTGCGACAGCGCGAGGGCTAGGGGCTGTGTGGACTGCGGTCTATCCGTTTGAAGATAGAATCAAAGGCATAAAGAAACTCCTGAATTTGCCAGGTGAAGTAATCCCGCTGTGCGTAATCCCTGTAGGACGCCCAGCAGAGACCCCGGCGCCAGTTGATCGATTCAACCCTTCCTGTATCCATTACGACACGTGGTAATAACATCGTGCGATAGATCCTTGCAGGACCAACGTGCTTACTACCGTGAACCCCTCCGAATAAAAACGCTTGAGGCTATGCATCGCTATCAATCGGGAAGGTAGCAGTCGGGTCGAATTGATTAATCCACGTGAGGCAAAGAGCATGGCATTTACAGAGATTACGATTCTAGAGGTTGATTATGCACACGTCAAAGAGTGCTCAGAGAATGAGGTAATCGTCCCATATATTCTGTCTAATCTACCACCCGGAGAACGGAAGAACTACTTCGAAAAACAAGCCCCTGCGAGTGCGAGCGTAAAGATTGTTGGCAACATCGCCTGCTACAAACGCCAAAAAGACAAAGCGGCAATAAGAAAGCACGGACCTTGTTGGAATGCGGTCGCCGACTTAGTTGAGGATGCAAACCGATATTACTTAGGAGTGGAATTGAGACGCCATCAAGAGCTCGGTCGACAAGCTGAAAGGGAACATCAAGAGGAACAAGCACCGCCCGAATTTGAGATCGAGTGGGGTCGTTATATGAGTCGAGACTGAATTCTGTGCGTTTCATCTCGCCTCGTTGCAGTTTATTTACATCTCCCTCCGTTGGGCTATGACAATGCTCAACACGAATTTATTCAATCTATTCCGCTAACGCTGTCCGTCATTATATACGCTCCATTTGATTGATCCCATTGGATAATATCGCTATTTGCTCGGCGATCTAAGGAAGTCCGCCAAGAACAAAATGAGTAGAGGTACAAAAAAATAACTCGCTGAAGTTACTCAGCAGCGCCTTTTTTGCAGAAATATCCGCCGGTGAGTTTGTAGTCGGCAAACACACCGCAGTTCGTACAAACACATGCCTTCACTTCAGGCGCCTTTTCACTCTTTCCCGCAGCACAAAATATACCGCCTTTAAGGTCGTTCTGCGTGAAAGTAGGGCAACTCGCGCAAAGACACTTCGCGGTATTCTCGGGAGTCATCGGAACTTTCATTCGTTTTCACCTCTGCCACCTTTAGACAGGCTGAATGAGTAGTAGGGCTTTAAAATGTTCCTCGCTCTAAACGCAATGAATCAGCCACTTTCGGAACTTACAATTGTTCGAGTTCTCGTCTAGCATCCTCATGGCACTATTACTTGAAAGCTCATATCCTTCCAGAACTTCAGATAAACATCATAAACATTCACCGGCAACGGGTTTATAGTACTTCCGATCGAGTCCACTAACGCCATGAGTCATCATATAGGTCCTTTTTGACCGATCCCAACACCTACCCCTTGCTTAAGCGATGTAGAACCTACAAGTTAAAAGGTGATATTCGCCTCGCTACGACGAATTTTGCATTCAGTGCAAGTAATCGGATATAAAAAACCTGGTAACCTACATAAGGCTCAGGCTTTTAAGCTGCTCCACGATCTGATCGACCGCCTTAGCCGCGTCTTCTGGCACTCGACC
>PMYA01000114.1 GCA_003170935.1 Methanobacteriota archaeon | reverse complement strand
GCTATATAAAATATAAATGTTAAAATAAGAAAAGTGGTGTGGGCCTTTTTTTGATGGCTACACCTAACTTGTAGGTGGGTTTGAAAAGCGACAAAATGGCTTCGATAATTGAACTAAATGCTAAGCCTTTTATATCACACATTTTGAACCTACACGTGAAATTAGTTGACTTTTTTGAGTTGACATGAGGCTGGTGAAATAAGTGACTTTTGCGTTACATATAGATAAGAACTGCACTGGCTGCAACAACTGCGTCGTGGCATGTCCAGTTAATGCCCTTGAACTCGTCGTTGATGAACCAGCGACGACTAAGAAGACGTACAAGGTGCAGGGTGGCAAATCCCTAACCGTAGATGAGGATGTCTGCGAAGCGTGCGGTGTTTGCCTTCAGGCGTGTCCTAGAGATTGCATTGTGCTAACGCAGGGATAAAGGAGGGAATGAGCTTTGGCTGTGTTTCCAATATACTCTAAAAGAGAGGAAGGACGAAAATCGATCATAGAACAAAAAACGTTGATACAGACCCTCAACCTCGCTCTTGACATGGAGCGATGTACTGGCTGCGGCATTTGTAAAGAAGTATGCCCAGAAGAGGCCATAGAGAAGGGTCCACTCGGCGCTGTGGGCTTTAAGGAGTTGGAAGTCCCCGAGATGGTCTTCGATCAGAAGAAGTGCTCATATTGCGGCGTATGCGTGGAATTGTGTCCATTTACTGCGCTAAAACTCACCGAGAACGGTGAGCCTAAGACCGATCTCATTGACCAGGAAGGGTTCCCACACTATCTGAAGGTAGCTGAAATAAACCCAGACACTTGTACGAGATGTAAGGTTTGCGAAGAGATGTGTCCTCGCGACAAAGCGATAGAGCGAAACGTGCCAGAGGTTACTGAGCGACAGCAAGCGATTACGTACACAGCCGAAATGACACTCGACGAGGACCCGGGAAGCGAGAATAAGTGCACCTACTGTGGTCTTTGTGGTGAGGTCTGTGATGCGTTGACGGTGGAGCATAACGAGGCGACCCCCATCAACATCGAAGCGCGTGGAGAAGTGAAGTTCGACTCTACTAAGTGCGACGGATGTAAGATCTGTGAAGAGATCTGTCCGGCGGACTCAATAAAGATCGATCGGACAATCACTGATGCGAAGCTCTTGGGCGAGGTCACGATCAACAAAGATGAGTGCATGTTCTGCACGTGGTGCGCAAAGACATGCCCCATCGAGAACACTATTGACGTTAAGAAGATCTTTGAAGGCTCTATTAACATAAAGACGGAAAACTGCCCAGCAGGATGTTCTGCGTGCGTGGAGATCTGTCCGTGTAACGCACTGTATTTGCCGCCTCAAAAAGAGCCCGGAGAAATCGCAGCGAAACTTGAAGTTAACGACGACTTCTGTGTGCTCTGCGGTGCCTGTGTGAACGTTTGTCCGGTCGCCAACACGATTGAAGTCAAGCGCGATTTGATACACATCGAAGGCACGGAAACTGCGCTTTACAAGAAGACGGCAGGCAAGATGATGGAGCTTAAGACTCCGACGATCGAGAAGTTGGGGACATAAAGATGGCAAGCGAAGGTATAAGAAACCCAAAGCACGAGCAGCTTGGAAGAGCGAAGCTTGATCCCGATCTCATTAAAGAGGTCGAAGCCCGTGGTGGCAAAAACGCACAAATGTGTTATCAGTGCGGAACGTGCACTGCTAGCTGTCCTATGGGTCCAAGAAGTGGGCTGCGCGTTAGAACGATAATGAGAAAGGCTAATCTAGGCATGAGAGAAGTGCTCGATGATCCAGACCTGTGGCTTTGTACAACGTGTTACACGTGCTCTGATAGATGCCCGCGCAGGATCATGGCGACTGATGCAATTATTGCACTGCGAAATCTTGCGACTCAGGAGCATAAAGTGCCGATGAGCATGATAAAGATCATGGGCTCGATCTCTAAGACGGGTCACGGCGTGCCGAACAGTGAGGGCAACAAGAAAAAGCGTGTTCTTCTCGGACTGCCCGAGAACCCCCCGACGACACACTCGTATCCAGAGTACATTAAAGACATTAACAAAATACTCGAGGTAACGGGACTGCTTAAAATCAAAGAGGAGATGGAGGCTGAAAATCAATGAAGGAGTATAACTTCTTCCTAGGCTGTATCGCCCCTAACCGATATCCCGGCATTGAAGCGTCTGCAGTGAAGACGTCAAGAAAGTTTGATATCGAGCTAAGCGATTTCAAAGGAGCGTCGTGCTGTCCAGCACCAGGTGCGTTCGGATCAATGGATGTAGACGCATGGCTTGCGCTCGGAGCGCGAAACATTTGCCTCTCTGAAAAGGAAGGCAAAGATATAGCCCTTATATGCAACGGCTGTTACAAGTCGCTGTTCGAGGCGAATCACCGGCTTAAAGCCGATCCGGCGTTGAAGGAAAAAATCAATGCGATTCTTGCAAACATAGATACTGAGTTTCAAGGGACAATTGAGGTCCGACACCTCATCGACATTCTTTACAACGATGTCGGAACGGAGAAGGTGAAGGAATCTGTTGAAGTGCCACTGACGGGATTAAACGTAGCCATCCACTACGGGTGTCACTTATTAAAGCCAAAGTTCGATCGGACATTTGGCTCTTCAGAAAGACCGAGGTTCTTCGACGAATTAGTTGAGGCATTGGGGGCCACGTCGGTTGAGTACAAGGAAAAGATGATGTGTTGTGGGGCCGGAGGCGGCGTTCGATCGTACAAGATCGACCTCGCACTCGATATGTGTAACGAAAAACTCTACAACATGACGCAAGCAAACGCAGACGTTATAGTAAATGTCTGCCCGTTTTGCTACCTCCAGTTAGATCGCGGACAAGTTGAGATCAAGGAGAAGTTTGGGGACGTGTACGACCTGCCGGTTCTCCACTACAACCAGCTTCTTGGCATAGCACAGGGCATGAGCCCTGAAGAGTTGGGCCTTGATGCCAACGAGATAGATGTTGAGCCACTGCTCGCAAAGATACTGTGAGGAAGGAGGCACAAAAAATGGACGAAGAGAAGCGAATCGGCGTTTTCGTATGTCACTGCGGAACCAATATCGCGGGCGTCATAAACGTTAAGGAATTGGTTGAGTATGCAAAGACTCTGCCGCACGTCGCACACGCTGAGGACTATACTTACATGTGTTCAACGCCCGGCCAAAGCATGATTAAAGACCGGATAAAGGAGTTCAACCTTAACGGGACGGTGGTGGCGGCGTGTTCACCGAGACTCCACGAACCCACCTTTAGGAAGGCCACTGAAGAAGGCGGGGTGAACTCGTTCTTGTTTACGATGTCTAACATCCGCGAACAGGACACGTGGGTGCACATGGAAGAGCCGGAAAAGGCCATGGAGAAGGCAAAGGATTTAGTGAGGATGGAGGTCGCACGGGCATCAAAGCTAGAGCCCCTCACTCCGAAGACGGTTCCTGTTGAAAAGGCGGCACTCGTTATAGGTGCAGGCATCGCTGGTATCCAAGCCTCACTAGAGCTTGCCGATGCTGGGATTAAGACGTATTTGGTTGAGAAAGAGCCGTCCATTGGCGGCATGATGTCACGTCTTGACAAGACGTTTCCGACACTCGACTGCTCACAATGCATCCTGACACCTAAGATGGTGGACGTTGAGCGCAATCCGAATATTGAGCTGATGACCTACTCAGAGGTTGAAGGCATCAGCGGCTATATAGGAAACTTCGATGTCACCATTCGTAAAAAGTCCCGATACGTTTACGAAGACAAGTGTAACGGCTGCGGCAAATGCCAGGAGGTCTGTCCGGTCTCACGGCCAAATGAGTTTGACCTGGGCTTGCAGCCTCGAAAGGCGGCCTATGTGCCGTTCCCACAGGCGGTGCCGCTCAAATTTACCATCGATATGGACAGTTGCATTAAATGTGACCTCTGTAAAGGTGAGGAAGCGTGCGGTGAACTTGAGGCGATTGACTTCGATAAGCCTGATGAGCTCATAACGGTCAAGGTAGGTACAATTATCGTCGCCACCGGATTCGATATGTACGACGTTGAGCGCAAGGAAGAGTGGGGTTACAAGGTCTTCGACAACGTTGTGACTGGAATCGAGTTTGAGCGTTTGATCGGCGCATCTGGGCCGACAGGCGGCAAGGTCATTAGGCCCTCTGACGGGAAGACGCCAAAGACCGTTGGCTTCGTGCTGTGCGCAGGTTCACGTGATCAGGATGAAGAGGACGGCGCTAAACCGTACTGTTCACGCGTATGCTGCATGTACAGCTTAAAGCATGCTCACCAGTTGATCGAGAAGATACCCGGCGTTGTGCCTTACCTGTTCTATATGGACATTCGATCCTTTGGCAAGGCCTACGAGGAGTTCTACTACCGCATTCAACGTGAAGGCGGCAAGTTCATTCGAGGTCGCGTCGCGAGGATCACCGAAGACCCTGTAACAAAGAACCTTTTCGTCACGGCTGAGGATACGCTCCTTGGAGCGCCCCTTGAGATGGAGCTTGACATGGTCGTTTTAGCAAACGCCGTGGTGCCTGCTGAGAGCACACAGAAGATAAAGTCACTTCTGACGCTGTCAAACAGTCCTGATGGATTCCTTCTGGAAGCACACCCCAAGCTTAACCCGATGTCGACGACGACGGATGGGGTCTTCTTAGCGGGGATGTGCCAAGGGCCTAGGGACATTCCGGATGTTGTCGCCCACGCAGCGGCAGCAGCGGCAGCAGCATCAATCCCAATACATAGGGGATCCGTAACTCTGGAACCGATCTACGCTATAGTAGATCCAGAACACTGCGGAGGTTGTGCGACTTGCATAGGGCTGTGTCCATACGGTGCAACTGAGCTTAAAACAGTAGACGACAAACTCGTTGCGAGCGTTAATGAAGCAAAGTGTAAGGGCTGCGGCACGTGCGGTTCTGCGTGTCCGAGCGGCGCCATTAAGATGCAGCACTTCACGAACGAGCAGATCATGAGCGAAATAGAAGCGTTTGCACAGGGGTGGTGAGCGTCGTGGCAGAGGAATTTGAACCTAACATCTTAGGCATACTCTGCAATTGGTGTACGTATGCAGGAGCAGACCTCGCAGGAACGTCGAGAATGCAGTACCCACCAAACGTGCGAGTGATACGCATCATGTGCACAGGGAGACTCGACCCAGCGTTTGTGTTAAAGGCGTTGAGCGTTGGAGCAGATGGTGTGCTTATCTCTGGGTGCCACATTGGTGACTGTCACTATCTTGCTGGCAACTTCAAGTCGCGACGTCGTGTGGCACTACTTAGGAAGCTAATTGAAGAGTATGGTTACGACCGTGAGCGACTGCGCATGACGTTTGTATCTGCTTCAGAAGGTGCCCTTTGGGCAGAAGTGGTTCAGGATATGGTTAACACCATCAAGAAACTTGGGCCAAATCCGCTAAAGCAGGCAGGTGCAGCGCAGCTGGAAGGAGCTGTGGCCGATGACGAGTTCTGACCCCGTTTTTACGGCTAACCTCATCACCGGACGGACCATTGAACAGGGCGTTGCCATCGAAGGATGGAAGGACAAGCAAGAGTACATTGATGCTGCTGGGTTCGTGCATATCGATCCCAGCGAATTCAAAACGCTCAACGTTTGGCCGGGATCGAGCGTCACGGTCAAGTCTGACTTCGGTGAAGTGATAGTACGAGCAATTAAATCGCCTTATGGGCCGCATCCAGGAATCGTTTTTATTCCGATGGGGCCGTGGGCAAATCAAGTCGTCGGCACTGACACAGACACGACGGGGATGCCTTCATACAAAGGCATAATAGTTACCATAACCCCTGCCCCCGGAAAGAAGGTTTTGGGCGCCATCGCCCTCATAAAGATGACGACACAAGGAGGAGTAGAGGCATGAGAACCGTAACAGACGTCGTGTGTCCATTTTGTGGAACGTTATGTGATGACCTCGAAGTAGATATCGACGATGCCGAAAAGATCTGCGAGACGCGAAATGCATGCATCATCGGCGACAATAAGTTTATGACGGCTCAAGCGCCTGATCGGCACTTGCATCCGCGCATCCGCAGAGGAGGGGAGCTCGTCGAGTGCACGATGGACGAGGCGATAAACAAGTCGGCAGAGATTCTCGTTAACGCCAAACACCCGCTTCTCTATGGGTGGAGCTCGACTCATTGCGAGGCGCAGGAGGCTGGCATGGCGCTTGCCGAAGGCGTAGGCGGCACGATGGACAATACATCAGTGTGTTGTCACGGGCCGTCGGTTTTGGCGATACAAACGGTCGGCATCCCAAGCTGCACTCTCGGTGAGATCATTAATCGCGCAGATACGGTGCTTTACTGGGGGTGCAACCCCGTAAACGCACATCCGCGCCACATGAGCCGGTACTCGTTGTACAAGCGCGGCTTCTTCACCGAGCGGGGTAAGTCCGACAGAACTGAAATCGTTGTCGATGTTCGTAAGACCGAAACGGCAAAGAACGCTGATATCTTCATCCAACCTGAGCAAGGAAGAGACTACGAGCTTATGAATGCGCTGCGTGTGGCTTTAAGAGGCGAACCGCTTCCGGAATCTGTGGCAGGGATATCAAGAGCCGATATTGAAAAGGTCGCACAAACGATGAAAGACAGCCGATTTGGAATCATCTTCTTCGGTATGGGTCTTACGATGACGCGAGGAAAGCATCGGAATATCGACATCGCCATAAGCTTAACGCAGGACTTGAACACGTACACAAAGTTCCTCATTATGGCCATGCGAGGACATTACAATGTTGCGGGAGCAGACCAAGTTTCGCAGTGGGAGTGTGGGTTTCCGTACGCGGTCGACTTCGCCCGAGGGTTCCCGCGGTACAACCCAGGCGAAACCTCCGCGACCGACATCTTAGCACGCAAAGAAGCCGATGCGGCACTAATCATTGCCGCGGATCCGGGAGCGCATTTCCCAATTGACATGGTGCGGACGCTTGCCTCAATACCGATGATAGCCATCGATCCACACGTGACTCCAACGACGGAGATAGCATCCGTGTATATTCCAAGCGCGATCGTTGGCATTGAGGAGGCAGGCAGCGCATATCGCATGGACAACGTTCCCATAAGAATGAGAAAGGTTGTTGAACCGCCTGAAGGGGTTCTCACTGACAAAGAGATCATTGATCGCATCCACAGGCGCGTTATGGAACTTCAGGGGCTCGAAGTCCCAGAAGTCACAGCGGTCAAGGAGCCGGCAGAAGCCAGCGCGTTTGACGGTATACTCCAGCGGTCAACGTGAGGAAGGAGTGAGAGAACTTGAGTGAAATATTAGTCAAAAACGGATACGTCTACGATCCTAAAAATGGCGTGAACGGCGATGTCATGGACATTGCCGTTCGCGACGATAAGATAGTAGACGTGGTGTCTCCCACAGCCAAAGTCATTGATGCTAGCGGCAAAGTAGTAATGGCGGGCGGGATTGACATACACGCCCACGTCGCAGGGCCCAAGGTAAACGTTGGCCGCAACATGAGGCCCGAGGATAAGCTGTTTAATACGTCAAAGCGGACCAAAATGACGCGGTCGGGTGGCGGGTTTTCAGTTCCGTCTGTGTTCGAGACCGGTTATGTGTACTCCCGCATGGGTTATACCCAGGTCAACGAAGCGGCAATGCCACCACTACTAGCTCGACATACGCACGAGGAAATGGCGGACACTCCGCTCATCGATCAGTCAGCGTATACGCTGCTCGGCAACAACTGGCTCGTGATGGAGTATATAAAGAGGGGTGAGCAGGATAAACTCAACGCCTTTGTTGCATGGATGCTCAAAGCGACGAAGGGATACTGCATCAAGCTCGTGAACCCAGGCGGTTCAGAAGCCTGGGGATGGGGTATGAATTGTGTCAACGTCTCTGATCCAGTTCCCTATTTCGACGTAATGCCATCTGAGATCATCAGCGGGCTTGCCGCGGCGAATGAGACTTTGAACCTACCGACTTCGATTCACGTCCACCCCAACAACTTAGGGCATCCAGGTAACTTCCAAACTACTCTCGATACCATAAAACTCCTTGAAGGAGTCCTACCTAGGGATGGAAAGAAAAGAGACCAGGTAATCAACTTCGCCCACATGCAGTTCCACTCTTATGGGGGCAACACGTGGAAAGACTTTGAAACCGAGGCCCAAACGATCGCTGACAGTATAAACAAGAACAAGAATATGACGGTCGACGTTGGGTTTGTGACGCTTGACGAGACTACAACAATGACCGCTGACGGTCCGATGGAGTACTATCTACACAACACGAACCACCTTAAGTGGGCAAATGCCGACATCGAACTTGAAACCGCTGCCGGCGTTGTTCCCTACATCTACAGCCCAAAGATCAGCGTGTGTGGTATTCAGTGGGCTATTGGGCTCGAGCTCGCGCTGCTGATCGACGATCCAATGCAGGCGTTTATTACGACTGATCATCCCAACGCTGGGCCTTTCAGGCGCTATCCCCGCATAATTAGTTGGCTTATGTCAAATCAAGCTCGGCTCGACCGACTTGAAACGTTGCACAAGGTAGTACCTGATCGGGTCGCCATTGGCGGTATCTCTCGCGTGTTAGATTTCTACGACATTGCCAAGATGACGCGCGCGGGTCCTGCTCGAGCGCTTGGACTTGGTAATATGAAGGGCCATCTGGGGGTTGGTGCTGACGCTGATGTCGCGATATTCGATTACAACCCGAAGACCATGGACCCCACAATTGACCCTGCAGGCATTGAAAAGGCGTTTACAAACACAGCTTACACGATTAAAGGCGGCGAAATCGTCGTTATAGACGGAGAGGTTGTGAGTAAGGGCCACAAGCGTACGATTTGGGTAGATGCCACAGACGGTGTCGTGGACCCCGTGATATTGCATGACATCGACAAGAAGTTCTTGAGGTACTACAGTGTCACGATGAACAACTACCCGGTCCAAGATGAGTACGTTGCAAACGGTCTCATTGTCAAACCGGAGGCGGCGTAAGTGAAGAAAATTACCCTTAGACCAAAGGACAAAGAGTACATGTTCCTCGACGCCGACAACGTCACACCTGACAACTTTGCAGGCAAGACGCTTGACGAGGTTCGAGCCATTGAGATCTATGAGGGCAACCGAACGTACGCCCTCGGAGACTATTTTGAGGTGAGCGGTGAGACTGACCCCGATCCGAACGAGATCGGCATCTTAATCGATGGATCCGTTCCCAAAGTGAAGTACATTGGCATGAAAATGTCCGCCGGAAAGCTCCTAGTAAAAGGCTCAGTCGGCATGTATGTTGGCGGGTGGATGACGGGAGGTCGAATTCGCGTCAACGGCGATGCTGAGGCATACGCTGGTATAGGCATGGAAGGCGGCGAATTGTTGATCGAAGGGAACGCAGGCGATTATCTCGGTGCTACCTACCGCGGCGATTGGCGCGGCATGAAAGGTGGCAAGATCGTCGTAAATGGTAATGCCGGGAGCGACATCGGCGAGTCTATGGTCGGTGGCGAAATCGTCGTTAAAGGTAATGCAGATCTCCAGGCCGGTATTCACATGGGTTGGGTCTCTAAAAAGAAAGATAACCCAACTATTGTCATCGAAGGAGATGCAGAGAGTCGAGTAGGCGCTCAAATGACTAAGGGCGAGATTACTGTCCTTGGCAAAATCAGCTATTGGCTTCCTGGCTTTATTTACCAGAAGGACGATCAAATTGACTACGACGGTAAGCAATATGCTGTGAAGGTCTACCAAGGAGATCGCGGCGAGGGAGGAAAAGGCACATTGTACTATGCGGGAGCGTAACGCTCCTCGTCTTCTTTTTTAATTTTTTTAGAGTTCCGTAGCTTCAATCGGAGATAACGACCGAAAAAGTAGATCCAGCACATAGACCGGACGCACCAAGTCCGCATTGGGGCTGCATGGATTTGGCCCTATCCAACATCGTTTATATATTGTCTCAGCTCTGCGCGTGGCAGCATCTTGAGCGCCGCAGGGTCCACAGTTACCGCTTTTGGGTTTTCTTTGTTAGGTCTCGTGTCCTCATACCTATGCACTACACTTGTAAGAAAGAACGCACTACAACTCCGCTGCGCCATCGCATAGATCGTTTTTTAACCGCTTTGCGGTTGAGCGTTAATTACGCCTTCGTGGACAGTGACGGGCTTTAGTATCGCAATGTCTTTCGCATCGACATCGAATTGTTCGATCGTCACTTCGGCGTTCGCGCCCTTGAGCATCATAGCGCAGGTCGCAATTTTAACTGCTTAGCCTGAATGAACTTCGAACCAAGGCAAGACGACTGCTTCAATGGAACCCAAGAGCGGCAGTCGCACCGGTGCGTCTTATCGAGCGGAATAGGTCCCGCGCGCGACTAGCGCGTATACCTCCATTGCGTCCTATCAAAGGACGGAACGTCCACGCATGACGTCACGTCTTGAGCGAGGGTTTGTCTCAAAGCACGCTGTAGCACTATCTTTTCAGTTCTGCGAACTAGCGCAAGTCTTCTATTGATCTCGTGGGCCTGTTTGACACTTATTAGCGTTACTCAACATATCCTTGCTGGCTACAATTCTAAAGCAAACGGGCAAATATCTCTGTAGGGTCGGCCCAAGTTCTCTCCTTTGGACTTCAGTTTACGGGTTTTGCATAGCACTAGTAATTACTTATGAGTCTTTTGCGCCGCACTAGCTAGGTAGTTTTGTTAGTTTTGTGTTGCACTTGCCGGTATTTAGCGAATTATGCGAAGCGGTCCGGCGGTGGCCACAACTAGTTTAACAATTCCATTGCACTTCGTGTATTTGTATCACTCATTTTGACAAACTTTTAAGAATATCAGCAACCGGCACACACGACGACCGGGCAAAGGCTGAGTTATTTGTGCTATTGCGTTGCTATTTCCGCTCCTTTTTTCTGGCACGATTCGAGATCAGCTTTAGACGGTTTTCCCTTCACTCTGATAGGCGGGACTAAAACAGTTGCGCCTTTCGAGCGAAAAAAGTCCATTGTCTGATCCATGGCTTCACCCAGGAATTCATATGAACCTACAATAAACGCTGTTTTGTTACTGAAATCGAAATTATCAAAATTCTTCATAAAATAGCGCACGCTAGACGGCGGTTTTTCATGATAAGTAGGAGTGGCGATGACAACGACGTCCGCTTTTTT
>PMYA01000118.1:6228-10035 GCA_003170935.1 Methanobacteriota archaeon | reverse complement strand
GCTTTAGAATACTCCTAATATTACAATATGATACTCATATTAAACCTAAGATTACTATAGTGAGGGGTTGAAATCATGGCAGTCCATTCACCTATGCCTATTACCAGCAGGTAAAAAAGGTAAGGCCTCTAAGAATGCCCCAACCTATAGAGAGGAGACTGCAGAAAAGGCTGTTGAAAAAAGCAAAACAGGAAAGTGCAATGAAAAAGTCTGAATGTAGCATCTGTGGTTATACCTATGATCCGAAAACAGGCGAATCCGGAGAACAATATCCCCCCTGGAACGCCCTTTGATTCTCTTCCCGACGATTGGACGTGCCCTGTTTATGGAACTGGCAACGGAGAATTTAACGAAGTATAACGATTTTACAAGGCAGTCTGCAGGTGAAAAAGCCCCCCGTTCCGTGCTGCCTAGGTGATGGTACCTCCGTCCCTGGTCAGACGGATTTCGAAATCCACGAACGCCTTGAAGCAGGCTTCGAATATAGTGGCCTTTCTAACAAAAGTATCCCGATAATAAGCTCAGCGACGGTCCACCAAACGCTTTGGTCGGCCTTTTATCCGGTAAAACTCGAGGCCGCCTGGTTTAGCAAAGTCGAAGAGGATGTTGAAGGTGCCGTCCTGGTGAGCTTCAGAAAGGAGTGGCCGGTACTGCAAGAAACTCCCGAGGAAATTCTCCTTGACTATCTCCTTTTCACAGTTACTCATATCCAGACATTCCATAGAGACCCGGAGCGTGGTTTCCTCAGCATCGCCGTAAAGGAAAGCCTCATATTCCCCCGTTAGATAGTCCATGTTTTCCCGCTGGAATACGCCCCTCTCCAAATCCACCCGGTTAAAGGGTGAACCAGCCACCCACACTGTCTCGGCTTCCCTTTGAGGAAGCATGATCCGCATGTGGGTACGGCCACAGGGACACTGATCCCGAGAAAGCACCACAGAGGTATCTTCAGTGTCGTAATTCAATAGTAGTGTTCCCGTCTTGCCTCCTGGAGGTAATAGAGTGGTTAAAACTACCCTGCCACATTCTCCGTCTTCCACAAAGCTGTTTAGTGCGGGGTTGTAAACGTCTACGTGCACAAGGTCTTCGGGCACGTGTAAACCCACCTTCTCGTAGCACTCCCCGCACATAGTGCCCTCAGTGCTGCCGTAGTTGTTATAAACCGGCACATCCCAGACTTCTTCCAGGAACGCACGAGATTCGTCAGCAAAGCTCTCCCCGCCTGCTACCAAACGTTTTATGCTAGATGCTCGTGGGTCTAACCCCTCTGCCCTCATCCTTCGTGCCAAACGAAGCAGTTTAAAGACACTACCCACGATCCCGGTAGGATGGTACTTGGTTATTACATTTACTGGGAAGGTGCAGCGCCCCATCGGGATAATGGTCATGTCTATCTTCTGGGCGGCCAAGGTCATTGTGTTAGCACCCACGTTCATGCCGTAAGAGGCGCAGACCACTACCCGATCCCTGGAAGTGAAGTTTTGAGAGACAAATGCCCGGGCGTACTTCTCCGCATAACGGTTCCAGTCCTCCCAAGTCAAAAAGAACGATTTAGGGTTGCCGCTGGTGCCACTGGTCTCGTGGACGGTGTACACCTCCGGCCAGCCTATGCACTTGAACTCAAATTCCTCCGTCTCAGGGGGCTGCCCTTCTCTGACGTTCTTGCCAGATATGATAGGCAAATCGCGCAGGTCTTCGTGTTCCCTAATAGTTGAGGGGTCAATTTTGTTTGTACGGAACCACTTACGATAAAAGGGAGAATTTTCCGCAGCAAAATGGACTGTATAGCGTATACGCTCATCAACCAGGGCGTCCAACTCCCCCCGATCCATGGTTTCTATTTCTTCGGAAAAGAAACTCAAAGTTACCACCTACAACTAACGGATTACCTAACATTAGACACGGACCTTATGTAAATGGTTCAGGTGCACTCAGATTAAAGAGTAGTACGCAACGTCTGTCAAAAATTGCGTAACCAACGAGATGCTTCGGCCTTAACTTTTTATCCGCGACGCCAGTTGCACTCCTACTTCATAATACTCGGCAAGTTCTTCTTCTGTCGGCACGAAATAAACTTCGATCTCCTGAATCACCTCAAAGCCACACGCAGAAATGTCTTCGTCAAGCTTTTTAGGTGAGCCTCCCAACCCCCCCATAGAGCCGAACGTAACTGCGAGCTTCTTTTTCCCTGTCTTGTCAAATCGCAGTCCCCGTAGATAATAAACTAGATCACCAAGGCTCGGAAAAGGTTCACTATATAGGGTTGGAGCTCCGAACAGAACGATCTTGCTATCAAGGATGTCTTTAACAACTTCGCTTCGTTCATCGACGTGCAGGAAGTACATCACGACGTCAACCCCACCGGCGATGAGGCCTTCAGCAAGCGCGTGGGCCATCTTCTGCGTGGAATGATGCATGGTGTCGTAAACAATCGTAGCCTTGTCCTTCGCCTTGCCGGTGGCCCAGTCGGTATAAGCACTGATGATCTTTGCCGGATCGGTCCAGATCTGTCCGTGAGAGGGCGCGATGACCCGTGTCTGGTCGAGCAGCCCAAGCGTTTTGATCTCGTCAAATTTCTTGAGCAAAATGCGGGCTGACGGCGTGATAAGGTTAGCAAAGAACTTCTGCGCAGCCTGCATGAGGACGTATTCGGGCACGTCTGCATCAGTTCGCTGAGTTAAGCAGAGATGTTGTCCAAAGGCGTCGTTTGAGAACAGGATTCCGTCCTCCTTTAGGAAAGTGAACATACTGTCTGGCCAATGGAGTAGGAAAGCTTCGAGGAATACAAACGTCTTCCCCCCAAGCGCGAGCTCATCGCCTGTCTTGACTGTGGTAAATGGCACCTCCTCGAGTGCTGCAAAGTGCTTCTTAATCCCCTTTGCCCCTACTTCGGTGATGTAGATGGGCGCATCAGGGAACTTTTTGTGAACCTCGGTCAATGCCCCGCTGTGGTCAAGTTCGATGTGGTTCTGAACCACCACATCTATGGAGAGCGGGCGCCCTTCCTTCTCGAACGCGTCTTGAATACGCCCCCACATCTGCGCAGACGCGCCTGGGTACGCGTTGTCGATAAGGGCTACGCGGTTCTCACCAAAGACAAGGTACGCGTTGTACGTCGTGCCATGCAGCGTGTAACCATGATACGTTCGAATGTCCCAGTCAAGCACGCCTACCCAGTAGACGTCATCGGTGATCTTTACAGCATCAGCTTTCATAATGTTACCTGCTTTTGTTAATGAGGACTTTTCATAATTAATGCTTCGCTGCGCGTTTTTACGTAAGGGGAGGCTTTAGCATCTAAATTCTCAATTTGTAATTAGATTCGCACGACCGCGAGCACGCGCCAAAAGTTTGTTATCGTGAAATCTTGTCTATGTGCAGGGTCATTGCAGGCCTTTCACGTCAGAATTTGCTTTAGACAAAGTCAAAACAGAAGCTATAAAGTTATTTATAGTACATTGATGTCTAATATTATACAATAATGAGTACAATAATGAGTGACTGTTTTTGGCGACATCGACAACTTGGCCGTAAATACGCCTAACGTGCGTTTCCAAGGAATCCCCTACGATTCACCCGCGTCAATTTTCTTTAAATTGGCTCCGGAATACGACTACGCATTCCTGCTTGAATCCCGAACTGGCCTAGGAAACACCGCGCTTTACTCCTATATCGGATTTGACCCGATCGCAACTGTGCGCGTGAAGGACGGCATCGCTAATGTCAATGAACGTCAGGAATACGTACAAGACCCCTTAGACGCCGTTCAGGGGCTCATTAGCGGCAAGCGTCACACTCAGCGTCGAT
>PMYA01000118.1:0-6203 GCA_003170935.1 Methanobacteriota archaeon | reverse complement strand
TTTTATTTCCACATCGGGAAAAACCGTTATGAAGAGCTCTGCGACCTCTTTCAAAGACCCTGCGAGCACAGCGAGTTCTCCATGGGACCTCTAAACCTGAACGTCGGAAAGACGGAGTACGAGTCGATGGTGGAGAGCGTGAAGCAGTACATCACCGCCGGCGACGTTTTTCAGACCGTCCTTTCGAAACGTTACAGTTTTGCATTTGCCGGCGATTTGGCGCCGGTTTATCTCACGCTCAGAGCGATGAACCCCTCGCCATACATGTTCTACCTTAAGATGCAGGACCGTGCCATAATGGGAACAAGCCCTGAGACGCTCGTTAAGGTCGCCGATGACAAGATCGAGAGCTATCCTATAGCTGGCAGTCGTCCGATAACAGGCGAACCACACCGAGACGCTGCGCTTACTAACGACCTGCTTAGTGACCCAAAAGAGATTGCGGAACACGTTATGCTCGTCGATTTAGCGCGCAACGACGTTGGGCGAGTTGCCGAGGCGGGCAGCGTGCACGTTCCTGCGTTTATGGACGTCCAGCGCTACAGCCACGTGCAGCACATCGTCTCGCAGGTGGTAGGGAGACAACGCGATGACGCTGACAGTTTTGACGTCCTGCGCGCCGCGTTTCCGGCTGGCACAGTGTCGGGCGCGCCGAAAGTCCGGGCTATGGAGATTATTGAGGAACTTGAACCTGTCCGGCGGGGACCGTACGCCGGTGCAGTCGGCTACTTTTCGTACAACGGCGACATGGATTTCGCGATTACCATACGCACGCTGTTTGCTAAAGGGGGCACGTGTCACCTGCAGACGGGCGGGGGCATCGTCGCTGATTCCGTACCTGAGAACGAATGGATAGAGACCGAATTCAAAGCTAGGGCGCTCTTAAAAGCGCTCGAGGACAAGGGGGGTAACGCGCGATGAACGTACTCGTCATTGATAACTACGATTCATTTGTGTACAACATCGTCCAACACGTTGGCGAGTTGGGGGGGACGCCGCTCATTTATCGAAACGATGCGTTGACCCTCGAGGAGGCGAAATCACTCAAGCCCGACCGCATCATCCTCTCGCCCGGTCCTGGCAACCCGACAGAGGCGCGCTTCTTCGGCGTGTGTTCCGCTATTCTGAAGAGTTTGAGCCCAACGACGCCGACGCTCGGAGTATGCCTTGGCCATCAAGGAATCGTCGCAGCCTTTGGCGGTCGCATCAACGCTGCTCAGTGTGTGATGCACGGCAAGACAAGCCCCATCCGCCACTGTGGTTCAGGGCTGTTTGACGGGATAGAGAACCCTTTCATTGCAACTCGCTACCACTCGCTCGTCGCAGACCGCGCATCGCTCCCTTCGTGCCTCGAGATAACGGCCGAGTCTTGCGACGATGAGGAGATCATGGGAGTCCGTCACGACACGTACCCGATAGAAGGGGTGCAGTTTCACCCCGAATCCATCATGACCGCAGCAGGTAAGCGCGTCATCAGCAATTTTCTCACAGGAGTAAGAGCGTGATCAGAGAGAGTATACCAAAGGTTGTAAGCGGAGCGAACTTAACGGCTAACGAGGCACGTGCCGTTATGGTCGAGATGCTGTCAGGTGTAGCGACAGACGCACAGATAGGGGCTTTTTTGACCGCCCTTTCAATGAAGGGGGAAACCGACGAGGAACTATTCAGCTTTGCGTCGGTTATGAAGGAGTTCTGCCACGTGATCGACCCAGACGTCAAAGGGCGAATGGTCGATACATGCGGTACGGGTGGCGACAACCTGAAGACCTTCAACGTTAGCACCGTCGCGGCATTAATCGCGGCCGGGGCTGGAGTTATAATAGCAAAACACGGCAACCGATCGGTTACCAGCAACAGCGGCAGTGCTGATGTGCTGGAACGTCTCGGCGTGAACCTGTCTCAAACGCCAGAAGAGGTCAAAAATGCCATTGAGAAGATCGGCGTCGGGTTCATGTTCGCGCCCGGGTTCCATCCGGCAATGCGTGCCGTCCTCAAGCCACGCAAGGAGATCGGCATTCGAACGGTTTTTAACCTTCTCGGACCGCTCGTTAACCCAGCAAACGCCCAAGCGCGCCTTCTTGGTGTAGCCGAGCAAAGGTGGGTGACACCGCTAGCCACGACGTTGATGGCGCTTGGCTGCAAAGAGGCGATGGTCGTCCATGGTATCGGCGGAATTGACGAGGTCTCACTCTTTGGAAAAACAATAGTCGCACGAGTGAACGGATCAACTCTCACGCACCATGAGCTGAGCCCCAGTGATTTCTCACTAAAGCCGGTAAAACCGAGCCAGCTTCTCGTCACTGATCCTGACGAGAGTGCTCTTCTGACGGTTAGATTGCTCAACGAGAGCCCCCACGTTCAGGAACCAAAGACAAGCTTTGCCCTGGCCAATGCGGCTGCAGCCATTCTTATTAGTGGTCTAGAGGACGATCTGCCATACTGTGTTGATTTGGCTACCGAATCGATTGCGAGCGGAGCCGCCTATGGGAAGCTCAAAGAGCTCGTCGAGCTCTCTGGCGGCAACCTTTCTGTGCTTGACGAGTTGGAGGGGTCGCATGCCTGATTTCTTCGACAGCCTCTGTCGCAACGCTCAAAAAACCGTCGCGTCAGGTTATTATTCTAATTTCAGACAGAGCGACGAACCGCAAAACACACGTTCGACGCTACGTTTGAGTGAGAGCATCACCACGTGCGCGTGCCTCCCACTCATTGCGGAGATTAAAGTCGCGTCTCCGACGGCGTGCGCACTACGCGTCAGCACGAACGCCGGGGCAATTGTTCAGAGTATGGAGGCGGGAGGCGCCGCTGGAATTTCCGTGGTGACCGAACCTCATTTTTTCAAGGGATCTGCTCATTTGCTGGAAAACGCACGAAGCCGCGCCTCAGTCCCACTCCTTATGAAAGACTTCATCGTCAGTGCCCGCCAAGTCGAAGCCGCTCGAGACGCCGGCGCAAGTGCTATACTACTCATACAAGCCCTTTTTGACCGAGGCTATGCGGCAAGAGGCGTTGACGAAATGATCGAGTTCGCACACACAGTCGGGCTTGAAGTACTCTTAGAGGCCCACACCGATACAGAATTTGAATGTGCCCTATCCACTGACGCGGATTGTATTGGGATCAACAACCGGGACCTAAGGACTTTAGACGTAGATCTGACGACCACCAAAGAGATCCTTGAAAAATTCCCCCCAAACAGCAGGATCGTCATCAGTGAGAGCGGCGTTACGACCCCCGAAGACGCACAATTTCTCAGACGATGTGGCGCAGACGCACTGCTTGTCGGTTCCGCACTCATGCGGGCTAACGACGTACGTCAGGCCGTAGACAAGCTGGTGAGGGTGACATGAAACGAGTGCGCGTTAAGATCTGTGGCATAACGAATAAAAAAGATCTCGAGGCAGCGGTCGATGCCGGTGCGGATGCGCTCGGCTTTGTCGTGGACGTACCTGAATCGCCGAGAAACGTCACAATAGATCATGCTCGAGACCTTATCGACGCGACACCACCATTTGTCCAAAGCGTCGTCGTTTCTGTGCTCCAAACCCCAGATCGTATTGGAATGCTATGCTCGTGCCTAGCTCCCGATGCGGTGCAATTAGCCGGCCCCTTGCCTCGAGATGGTTCGATTGACGAGCACGTCCGTAGAACTCGCGTGATACGTGCTATTGCGGTGAATGAACGGGGGCTTTCCGACGCCGCCCTTTCTTCCGCATCTCGCTTTAATGCGGTTCTCACCGACTCGCACGTTCCGGGTGCGCACGGTGGCACAGGGAGGCTGCATGACTGGGCAATGAGCCGGGCTATTAGGGAACGTGTCGCGCCGACCCCCCTCATCTTGGCGGGAGGCTTGACGTCGGGCAACGTTCAAGCAGCTATCGAAACGGTGCGACCCTATGCGGTCGACGTTTCAAGCGGAGTTGAGGTCCGCCCCGGCATTAAAGATCACACAAAGATGCAAGGCTTTATCGAAGCGGTAACGGAGGCGTCAAATGAGCTATAGCGAATATCCCCTCAGAGGCAAGTATGGGCGGTATGGAGGAAGTTTCGTCCCCGAAACGTTGACAACGGCCCTTTCAGAGCTCGAAACTACATACACAAATCTTCGCAACGACGAAGAATTTGAACAGCGGCTCAACGGTTACCTGTCAACTTTCGCAGGGAGACCCACTCCCTTGTATTTCGCAGAGAACCTCTCCCAGAAACTGAGCGGTGCAAGAATCTACCTAAAGCGTGAGGATCTTGCCCACGGCGGCGCCCATAAGATTAACAACACGCTTGGTCAGGCGCTGATGGCAAAACATATGGGGAAAACGCGTGTCATCGCCGAGACGGGCGCAGGGCAGCACGGCGTTGCGACCGCAATCGCGTGTGCTGCACTTGGACTGGGCTGTGAAGTCTACATGGGTACTGAAGACGTGGAGCGTCAGAAGCTCAACGTGTTCCGAATGGAACTGCTCAATGCTACGGTGCATCCTGTGGAGCTTGGATCAAAGACCCTCAAAGATGCGATCAATGAAGCCCTGCGCGATTGGACTGCCAACGTCCGCACGACGCACTACTTGATCGGTTCCGTTGTGGGACCCCACCCCTACCCGATGATCGTCCGGGACTTCCAAAGCGTAATCGGGCGAGAAATACGCGAGCAAGTGACGCGACAGGTCGGGCGTCTCCCGGACGCGCTCATCGCGTGTGTTGGCGGTGGCAGCAATGCGATCGGCACGTTCTATCCGTTCCTTGACGACAATGTTGCGATGCACGGAGTGGAGGCCGCAGGAGAGGGGCTGGCAACTGCAAAGCATGGAGCTTCGTTATGCGCAGGATCTGAGGGGGTCTTCCACGGCATGCTGACGTACCTGCTTCAAGATGCCGATGGCCAAGTGCAGGCAACGCACAGCATTTCAGCCGGTCTTGATTATCCAGGCGTTGGCCCCGAGCACGCATTTTTGAAAGACGAAAAGCGCGTGCTCTTCAGTGCCGTGACAGACGTAGAAGCGCTTGAAGCTTTCCTCGAACTGTCGAGGACAGAAGGGATTCTGCCCGCTTTGGAGTCAGCACACGCCGTTGCTCACGCTATCAAGCTCGCACCTAGCTTAGACCGAGACGACGTCGTCGTCGTTACGCTTTCAGGTAGAGGCGATAAGGACGTCGATGTAGTAGGACGTTACATGGGGGCAAATATATGACCGCCATCGCTGCAACGTTTCGCGAATTGAGACAAAGGAATGAGGGCGGCCTCATCGCTTACGTGATGGCAGGTGACCCTACGCCGAATTTCACCGTCAAAATTGCCGCTGCGTTAATCGATGGCGGGGCCGACATCGTTGAACTCGGAATCCCGTTCTCCGATCCGATAGCAGATGGGCCAACGTTGCAGCGCGCGGGGGTGCGGGCGTTGCTAGCAGGAACAACCCCAAAGAAAGTCTTTGACATAGCCGGCGAGATAAAGAGGGTGCACGATGTTCCGGTAATCGTGATGACGTATTACAACATTGTGTACCAGATGGGCGTTGAAGCGTTCTGCAGCACTGCTGAAAAAAACGGCGTGAACGGCGTCATCACTCCAGATCTTCCGGTCGAAGAGGCGACGTTGTATAAAGAGATAGCTATGCGTTACGGCCTTGATACTATCTTTCTCGCTGCGCAGTCGACTTCAGAGGCGCGACTGGAAAGGCTGTTGCACGCCTCCTCAGGTTTCTTGTACCTTATTTCAGCAAATGGCGTTACAGGGGCGCGCAACATATTAGAAGAAGAAAGCATCGCGTTCATAAAAAGAACCGCCACTAGCACAAGAGGAAGAGTACCTTTAGCCGTAGGATTCGGGCTTTCGCTGCAGTCCCACGTCTCACAGGTGATCGACAACGGAGCAAACGCGGCGATAATCGGGAGCGCATTCTCACAGATAGTAGAGCAGAATCTAGGTGATAGCGATCAGATGCTAAAGATGTTGCGCCAGCGCGCTCAGACGCTCAAGAGGGGACTCACCTAAGCAAAGATGTTAGATGTGAGAACGTTGTGTAACGCGTAGCGAGAGAGATTATACGCGCTAACGCTTTTCAAAAGCTGTTACCAACTGGCGTAACTTGTGCGATAAACTTACGCTTAACTTTTAATCTGTGACGCAAATTGCTCGGCAAATTACCAGATGTCGCATTTTCAAATGCCGACGCTTGCACACTATTGAGAAGCGACGGCATTAAAAT
>PMYA01000003.1 GCA_003170935.1 Methanobacteriota archaeon | reverse complement strand
GGACCGAGGTACCCGACGCACAGTCCAGACGAAACGGTTAGGCTAAGGTTGTTCAGCGCGACCTGCCCCCCGTAGTTCTTAGAAAGGTGCTCAATGACGATGGGGTCTGTTGTCTCTCTCATGTCACTCTCTCACATTGTTGCCAGTCTTTGACAAGTATTGACCGATCTCTCTCGTTGACACTTCTGCCAGAGGAATTCCTACCTGCGTACGTTTCCATTCTCTGTTGCAACTCCATAGCGTCGTTTGATGATGATTTAAATCTGACTGGTGTACCCCTCATCTCTACTCTGAAGTCGCTTGTCGACTTCGTAATCGTTGACAGCATTGACATGGCGGTCGTCGTCTTTCCCATCCCGTTAGGCTTGAGCAACCCGCAGCAGTCCCCTCTACGGTGTCGAGGGTGACTCCGTTGACCGCTTCCCTGTCCTAATACCGCGTCGCGAGATCCTTCATTTCAATCGCCGGCGTCGCGACCATAGTCCAAATTCACTAGTAGGTTCAGCAGTAAATGAAGCTTTTGTAACTATTATCGGGTTACTCGTGACTTTTAATATGATGCACAAGTAATGCACAGTTATGTTATTCGATGTGAAAATGCTCGACACACTGCAAAAACTAGGGCTTACAGCCTATGAGGCAAAGGCGTACACGGCCCTCGTGACGGTAGGCCCTACGACGGCCACGGTGCTTTCTGCTGAGTCAGAGATTCCCAGGACGAAGATTTATGGGGTGCTAAAAAGACTACAGGGGGAAAAGTGGATCACCGTTTCCAAAGGCAAGCCCAGCACCTACGCCCCGCGATATCCGAAAGAAGTCGTTGAACAGCGGAGGACTCTCTTCTGTTCTGAACTCGAAGAGCTTTCGAATAACTTGACGCTGTTGTACGATCGACAGATCGAAAATGAAGCGCTTAATGCGCTACTTATCAGGGGTATCGATAGCATTTCGGCGAAGATGATGGAAATGATGGACAGGGTCCGGCGAAGCGTTATCATCATAGACTCGTTCTTGTCGCCCGTTGAAATCGGACGGCTCAACAAGAAGATCATAAAAGCAAAGAAAAGGGATGTTACCGTGCGCATCATAGTCACACCGCTTCTGACAGAGAACGATATCGACATCGAAAAAGCTTTCCTACCTGTGCAAAACGATGTCCGGCTATTTGTACCTCCAAGTGAGGATCTTCGAATGCTTGACGACCGACTGGATGACCATCCCGAATTTATGCGGCAGGTGATCATCGATCGCCGGGAGATGCTTCTGGCGAGCGCTACGGCTAACGAGGGGGTACCCGACCTTGACAGCGCTATTGCGATATGGATATCGAGTGCGTCGATCGCTCAACTTATAATGCCGCCGATGTTTGACAGACTATGGGACTTATCAAAGCCGATCAACTAGACTCGCGTGCGGCCGATATCCCTAAAAGCCCAGAATTGTGATCTCGCTTCGTATGCAAGAAACCATTCGAGTTAGTAAGTTGAAGGTATAACCTGACGTTGAAAGACTTTGGGATTGCGAATGTGGTCTTTGCTGTTTAGATATGCTCTACCACTTGTCGGTTTGAGGAGGTTCGGCTTCAGCAGAACTTCAATTTCTGCCTCACAGTCGGCCGTTGACTTCTTTCGCGCGTAGTACTCTTCACACAGTCGTGCGCGGCTAATCACAACGATTAAGGTGCTTAATGCGATCGGCACCATTATGTCAGCCGTTGCGTATTGCCCAGACGTTTTCAACCAAGACACGAGTTCAAATCACGAGCTTTTTGAAATTCACCACAGCAAAATCTCGCTCCACTGCGCTAAAGTGGGTTACAAATACCCGACTATCCGACTACCGCACACATTCTCGAAGCTTGCCGGTCTATCCACACGAATCTATCAGACTATACACGAAGGATCATTGGCCTTTCTCACGGTNNAAATCCTCCGTCTTGACATGGCGGAGGTCGCCGGTCCGAATCCGGCCGATCCCATTGATTTTTGACGAAACGGCACCACTCAAAGCGTCCGTTGAGGTCTTATCGGTTGCGAGAATTATGGCGAAAAACGAGCACGAAGAGGAAAAGAAGTTGCACAACTCTAGCGGCGCGGACGAGGTCGAGCCTGCTGATTCGGATCTGACGCAGCACGCAGAAAATGATCTCAACGAGGCCCCCTAAATATCTATTATACTGAACCTAACGTCTGTTACTTCACCGATGCAGACGGGCACTTCAAAAGGCGCGAATGCTTGGCGGAAGATCTCGTACCTCCCAACGATTTTGATGCAAATGAGTGGTCGAAGAGAGCAAAGAAATTCAACTGGAAGTCGGAGAGACTGAAGCCCGGATCGCTCGAGATCGTTAACGTCAGGAAGCGAGGGGAAGCTGATAAAATAGGCACGGGTAGCAAGGTAGTATCGTTTACATTACGCAACCGGCGTAGCGTCGTGCGGTGCGTGTCTCGGCCGCATAAACGAGATGATTGCGGCCAACGCAGAGATGGCCGCTGACACGAGAAATGCCTGGTGCATGCCTTGCTCAAAGGCTGCCAAGACCAGTGGATCGCTGCTCAACCCTCCGCCATACAGAAAGACGTGGTACAAGACCGCTACAGGAAGCGTGCTGAGGACAAGGGGGAATGCGATCGCGATAGCGAGCATCTG
>PMYA01000131.1:6593-25757 GCA_003170935.1 Methanobacteriota archaeon | reverse complement strand
ATCGCCAAGAAATGGGCACGAAGACGTCGGGAGATACGCGTATCAGCTACGAGTGGATTGCGCTCTCAGTGACCACCATAGGCGCGCTGATGGCGGCGATTGATGCGTCGGCAGTGATCATCGCGCTCCCGACTATTATGGCCGATCTACAAGCAGACTTCATAACGATTATGTGGGTGCTGCTGAGCTACATGCTCATCCTTGCAGCGCTGGTCCCGGTCATCGGCCGGCTGGCTGACATGCTGGGGCGCAAGAAGCTCTACAACCTGGGTTTTATCATCTTCATCGTCGGGTCGCTGCTGTGCGGACTGTCACAGCCACAGTTTCATGGCTGGGATTTAGTAGGCTACCGCATGGTACAGGGCGTGGGCGGCGCGCTCCTCCTCACCAACAGTGCGGTGATTGTGACCGATGCCTTCCGCAAAGGGAGAGTCGGGTTCGGGTTGGGGGTAAACGGGATCGCGTTTTCCGCGGGGTTCCTCCTCGGCCCGGTCGTTGGAGGAATACTCACGTCGATTTCGTGGCGATTGGTGTTTCTAATAAACGTCCCAATTGGTATTATCGGCACGATATGGGGCATACTCCAGCTCAGAGAGCCAGTGACGCTTCCTAGCGGACAGCACTTTGACTGGAAGGGAAGTCTGACCTTCACCTTGGGACTGGCGACACTCCTGCTCGCCGTGTCGCTTTATGCCTTCCCCATGACCGCCGCATGGATCGTGTACGCCCTCTTTATCGTGGCCGCCGTAAGCCTCGCTTTGTTCATCGTAGCGGAACGACGCGCTCCGGAGCCGATGCTCAACCTCCACCTCTTCGAGAATCGAAGTTTTGCCTACGCCTCAGCTGCTAACGGGATTAATGGGCTTGCTAGAGGGGCAGTGCTCTTCGTGCTTACGTTCTTCCTGCAAGGGCCCTACGGCTACGACCCCCTGAAGGCAGGCATTTTCTTGGCCCCTTTCGGTGCCGCCTTTTTGGTCGTCGGGCCGATTTCAGGGCACCTCTCCGATCGGTACGGCGCGCGCTACCTCGCAACGGCCGGGTTGCTCGTCTCTGCCGTAGGGTTGCTCGGGCTCTGCACTGTGGTGAGTACAACGCCTTATTGGGTCCTCGCCGTGTGGATGGCGCTCATGGGCGGTGGTTCAGGCCTCTTTGCGTCACCGAACATGAACGCGATCATGAGTGCGGTTAAGCCGAACGAGCGCGGGATCGCATCCGGCATACGGTCTATGCTGATGAACACCGGTCAGATGCTCTCCATCGCCATTGCCTTCCCGCTCGTCCTAAGCCAGCTTCCTGAGACCGTCTTGTACCACGTCTTCCTGTACGGGGGCGGCCTAGGCGGTACGCCTCAAGTCCTGGCGTCCTTCGAGTTCGGCATGCACGAGGCGTTTCTTGTGTCCGCTGTGTTTACCGTGTTTGCAGCGATCATCTCATTTCGTCGTCCGTCCGGTGCACCAGGCGATTCTGTGGCTGCTTGAAAGGAGAACGTCACAGACATTCGCGCCCTCAAGACGCCTGAGCCGGTTGGCGTATTCAGCGATTTACGCGTCACCGACACGCTGCGTCCGTAATCCTTATAACGGTGCTATCGATGATGCATGCTAGGTTCTCAAACTGCCAGTAATAGGATCCGACGTCGGTGTGGTGGAGAGCTGAAGAGGTGTGAGATGCACGAAGAAGATGATGCAGAAGTACGCTCGATATTGGAAAGAATAGCGAGTTACTATGGGTTTGTTCCCCGAATCTATCAAGAGCTCCAGCGAAACCCTGAGGCATTCAAAGCCTTTTTTTACAAAAATGAGCAGTTGGCAACTGACAGGACACTGCCTGGACTAACTAAAGAGCTCATCGCGATCGGAGCGGCGGCTGCACTCGGATCTGAATATTGTCTGGATACACACGTTGAGGGGGCAAAGCGTCTCGGCGCTCTCGAAGATCAGATCTTTCTCGCAATACTGCTTGGAGCTAGCGTCGCCGAGAGTACTGCACTCTCCAAATCTCTTCGCGCGTGGCAGCGTTGAACGGTGCCCTTACACTGCGCTATTTACGTGACCGCCACCTTATAGAGCGTCTGTTCAGTTACACTCTGCGACGGACTGACATTATTGAATGTGATTGTCGTCGTTCCTTTCGCAAGGCCTTGAAACGTAAAAACCTGAAATCCTGGGACCCCGACCAGATTATGCGGGTTCGGATCGCCCGCATACACACTGTCCGTAAGCGAAAGTGCTGCACTGTCGAAGTGCGGTTCCCAATGGTACCCCGTAGAAGGATTTGAACGGAGCGTTATAGTGAAATTTTGCCCCTGCCCCGCAGTTAGAGGCTCCCCGTGCGTTTTTTTTGTGGCGTTCGTTGTTGTGGTCATCGACACATTTTCACTCGTTCGTGTTGATAAAGTCGAGGTGTTATTATTATTGACGCTCGATGTGCATCCGGCCAAGACAACTGTGAGCATTAGCAGCGCAGTCGTCAAGCAAACAGCAAAGGCGCGCCCTCTACCCATCATCTAACCTCTGCAGCGCTTAACATATATACTCTGATGCAACCGGAGCACATGTATCGGAATCAGTCTATTTTGTCGTCTGCAACACAAAACACAAGCCGCAAAACGACAGTTTAAGCCAGCCGACACAGCAAGACTTAAAGGTAGAATTCTGTTAGAGCAGCTATCATAGGTGGTATTAGGTCAAATCGTTTCTTTGAAGGAGCTCGATAACTATTTACCAACTCTTGCTCTTTTCATGTTATGCTCTCTCACAAAGTCGACCTCGAGAACCTCGAAGAGCCTGAAAAAGTCGTCGGGCCTGCGTACACCTCACGCTTTTGTGCATTGCCCGTGCCTAAGTATGAGCTTTCTGAAACTGGGATGCGTCCGGACTGTGCATATCAGCTAGTACACGACGAGATGAACTTGGATGGCAACCCCGCCCTCAATCTTGCAAGCTTTGTGACGACCTGGATGGAGCCACAGGCGACACAACTCATCGTAGAGAATATTCACAAGAACTTTGCTGATCAGTTCGAGTATCCGCAGACCGAGGTGATTCACAAGCGGTGTATTAACATACTTGCCCGGCTCTTCAATGCCCCAGAACCAGCGGCCTTTGCAGGAACTGAAACGGTAGGGTCCTCTGAGGCAGTAATGCTTGGACTGCTTGCCCATAAGTGGACGTGGAAGAAACGTTGTCAAACGGAAGGACGGCCCTTTGATAAGCCGAACGTCATCTTTGGCGCTGACGCGCATATCTGCTGGGACAAGTTCGCCAAATACTTCGACGTTGAGCCTCGGGTCATTCCGCTCGAGCATGATCATTTTACGATAACAAGAGAGGCCGTCGCTGAACTCATTGATGAGAATACCATTTGTGTCGGCGTCATTTTGGGAACGACGTTTACCGGCGAGATCGATCCGATCGAGGAAATTAACGACCTGCTCGTCGAGGTGAAGAGTTCGCGTGGGTGGGATATCCCTATTCATGTTGACGCCGCTATTGGCGGTTTTATCCTGCCCTTTAGCAAACCGCAGTTTAAGTGGGACTTCAGGCTCGCCCAAGTGAGATCCATCAACGTGTCCGCTCATAAATACGGGCTGGTGTATCCTGGCCTTGGCTGGCTCATCTTCTGCGACACTCGCGACCTGCCTGACGAGCTAATGTTCTATGTCAACTACCTCGGCGATGAGATGGCCAGCTATACGCTCAATTTCTCTCGTGGGAGCGGAATGCTGCTCGCTCAGTACTACAACCTGCTCAGACTCGGCTGGCAGGGGTACGAGAGGGCCTCTCACGCTGTGCTCGAAAACGCACAGTACCTCACAAAGCGCCTTTTCGACACAGGACGTTTTAACGTCCTCAACGCAGCTGAAACCCTGCCCGTAATTACGTTGCAGCTCAAGGAACCCGTCGAGTTCTCAGAGTACGATCTTTCGGCTAAGCTTCGTGAGCGCGGCTGGATTGTCCCCGCCTATACGCTGCCGCCCAACGCGGATCATATTACTATTATGCGCATCGTCGTGCGACAAAACTTCAGTCGCGATATGGCGGATTTGTTCGTTGAAGATGTTAAAAAGGCGTATGAGGCCTTGCTGGCGCCAAAGGGAAAGACAATAGTAAAGCAGCGATCACCGCGAGAATCGCACCCGGTGTCTTAAGTCAAACCCTTCGCAGTTCAGATGATTGAACCGTGAACGATTGACCGTTCCGCTGCAAATACTATTGAAGCAGCGTTGGCTTTGATGAATTAGATAGCAGCTTAATGATACACCTGCATATCTTCTTTCGCTAGACGTCCACGCTCGATTGAGCTGTGTTAGGACGCAATCCCCTTAGAACAGCGCTTACTAGTCCAACACGCGGAACAGCACCGCGAGGAGCCACACGAACACGAACAAAAAGATGATGAGTGCAATCAAAGAGACTGTGATAAGCTTACGCGGTTCCTCAAACAGCGCTCCTGATTCAAGCTTTTATTGTCCTGTCTCCCACAAATATAATCGCTGCTACGAGAATGGCCGTCGCAATCAACACGAGAGCAAATTCTTGGTAATTGGTGGAGGAGAACCCTACCGTTATAATCTTCCGAATCATGGCGGTTAGGCCAACACCTAGCAATAGCGCGAGGTTGATCGCTCTTCTCTTCATGTAACCAACGACCGTCATGAGCAATTCAAGTATAATGATGGTGAGGAACAGCTCTTCTAGCACAAGTATCGGCGAAGCACTAGTCAGATAATTGCCAATGTTCGATACTTCGACTAAAAGCGAGATGACCGCAATAACGATGAGCAAAAAGGCCACAGCACTGTAAAGCACTAGCTCAGAAGCTTCAAAAATCTGCACTATCCGCCGATAGCCCTCCGGTGGTTCGGATACCATCAAACAGCGTTAAACAAACAGCTACTTTAGTCTTGCGAAATAAGGCTAGTTATCTTGTACCCACGAGGTTCAGCTGTACCGCGTGGAATGCTTTTGTGACAGCAGTTAACCCGAAGTCTTCGGTATCGAACTAGAAACTGCTAAGCGCCCCGATTGATGGTGTGAAGCGTTTCAGTAAACCGTCGAGTATCATGGACATCGGCAAGGGCGTCAAGCCTTATTTCGCTGACCGAGGCAGGAAGAGCGCTATTACAAAGCCAAGAAGCATGATCAGAGTAAGTGAAATGAACGTGAGGTGCATAGCCGAGCTGATCGTGCTGTCGACGATGCGTTGCGCTTCGGGAATGAGACTCTGGGGGATGGTGGGCGGTGCGCTTGTCTGCATATTTTGGGCGTAAGCGTACAAATTCTGTTGTATCTGCTCTTGAGTCGTCGTTTCATTCACCAGCGTGGAGCTGCTGATCCCTGAAACGAACCCGTTAAAGATACCCACAAGGAGTATAGCGCCAATAAGCGCGGTGCCTACGGAGTAGCCCAAGTTCTTTGCTGTATTGAGAAATCCTGAGGCATCGGTCTCTTGGTCTTTTCGCGCAGCGGACATGGTGAGGTTGGTCAACTGAGACAGCAGCAACCCCACACCAATGCCAAATATCACTGTGCCAGGGATGATGTCAACAATCTGAGTGTGCTGGCTAAAGACGTCCCGCAGGAGGAACGTGCCCGCCGCGGCTATCAGAAATCCGAGGAGGGTGACTACCTTGGTTTGTAACATGGATGAGAGTCGCCCCCCTGTGAGCGATAGCACGAAAATTGCTATCGACATAGGGAGCAATGCGACGCCTGTCATAAATGCGCTCTCGCGCAAGACTTGCAAAATGAATATAGGTAATGTAAAAAGCACGCCTGCTAAGGCGGCTTGCTGGATCGCCGAAGCCGCATTGCCTAGAACATAGAGCCGGTTTTTAAGCACAGAGATGTCGAGCAACGGTTCCACGTGGTGATTGGTACGCCGCCTTTGCCAAAGGAGGAAGGCGGCAAAAACGATGAGACCGGTGACTATGAACAACGGCACGAATTGCCAATATTGCGGAGAGCCGAGCAGCAAAATGCCAAATACGAGACAGACAAGCGCGATAACTGAGAGCACGACGCCCCCTAGATCTATGTCGCGCCAGGTTAGCGATGGCTTGGATTCATGCAGGTACGATCTCATCAAGATGACGGCAATGACCCCGAGCAGTTCGCCCGCAAAGATGAATCGCCAGCTGGCAAAGGACGTGAGTACTCCTCCGTAAAGGGGGCCGATAGCAGCTCCCATAGCGGCGATGCCCCCCCAAATGCCAAATGCCGTCAGTCGGTCTTTGCCTTCGTACGCCGCACTGACCATGGTAGTCGTCGCGGGGAACATCAGGGCAGCCCCGATACCCTCGAGAAGTGACCAACCGATGAAGAGCATGAAGACGTTAACGCTGAGAGCGGCAGTAGTCGTTCCGATGCCGTATATAATGACGCCGGCAAAAAAGGTCTTCTTCCTCCCCAAAACGTCCTGGAGCTTACTTCCAGTAAGCATGAAAGAGGCTATCGTGAGCGCATATATAGCGATTAAAGCCTGAATCGTGCTCAAATCAGTGTTTAAGTCCACGATCACCGCCGATATGGAAACATTCATCGCGGAGCTATCGAGAACAATGATAAAGATGGCGATGCACGCAACTAAGACGACTCCCCATTTGAACTGTGAATTCTCTTCCATCGAAAACACCGTAGCAAATTTTTATTGATGGTTCTAAGTAGGGGACGTACGCGCCGCTGGTTCTTGCGCTATGTGATGCCGACTAGCGTACCAGTCGTCCATCGATAACAGCAGGTTTTTCGCTATAACTTTTGCGTTTTTAATCTGTAATTTCGATTCGAGGGCGCGACTAAAAAGAAGGGATGATTGTTTGACAATCGTGCTGCTCGCTCAGTCAGTGTCGTGATAAAAAATCTGCACGCTAAGTTCAATGAAATTATCTAAAAGGGGTTACTTCCCCTATTTTGAATTCACTTCCGTCTCTCCGTTCGCCCCGATGTTCATTTCGAGCGGGTTAAATACATTAAGGGAGATTATAGTTTAGCGTTTAACTGATAGGAGGTGAAAATCACATGGCTGAACAAAAAACTAGTATGTGGCTGCGCATAGGCGAGATCATCACCGGTATAATAGTCCTTGTGTTGGGTGGCTATGCAATCGCGTATCCGGGTGTAACTGCTGCGACGTTGATCGCATTCCTTGCAGTCGGGCTTCTTATCATCGCTGGCATTGAATTCGTCCGGGTGTTCTCAGAGGGCATTTCCGGATGGCAACGACTTGCGAACGCAGGTTTTGCAATTATCGCATTTTTATTAGCGCTAGGAGTGCTCGTCGCGCCGTTATTTTGGGGAGGATTGACCCTCGGCTGGCTGGTAGCATTGACGCTGATCTTCGTGGGGTTAGCGGTTGCCGCACGCGGCACTCCGGGGATGCTAATCGTCGGCATAATAGCGGTCATATTAGGCATTGTCGCGCTGGTCTGGCCCGCGATAGGCGTAGCCACGATAGTGTTGCTAGTCGCGATAGGGCTGATCATTTTCGGGCTAGAGCTGATAGTGTCGGGCCTCTTGGGAAGATGGGTGTAACCCATCACCCTTGTCTTTTTTTACAGGACTCGTCCGCACGGAATAGATGAGTACAAGATTTCACCGGGCACGGATAGACTGTGTCGTTCAATATCCGGCACCTCGCGATTCTGAGGAATCTCGTGAGGCTAACTATACAATCTTGTTCTCATTTCAGAATGTGGAGCCCGGCCCTCGTCGGTCGATCCGAAGTCGTCAGGAGCCACTTTCCGGGGACCCGTTTTTACGTGTACCACGCCGGCTCATCCGCTCCTTGAAAGCCGCTCCAATGATAAGTGCTGTCGCCGCGGCGAGGGCGATATATCCAAGCTCTTGTGTGGTAGACGTCACAAAGGTAATAGTAAGTAAGATGGCAGTAAATGGCGCGCCCAAAGCGAACGAGACCGCTGCTGTAACGATGCACGTGACGAGCAAACCGGCTGGCACGCTTGGGAAGAGCATGTTGATGGCAAGGGCTATCATAATGGCAGAGAACATCGTCGGGAAGATTGGCCCTCCGAGATACCCCGCCTTACTCGAGAGTGCAAGGAGGAGGACCTTTAAAATGGCGAAGCCAAGGAGGGCCAGCACACCGTATGCTGCCGGGTTAGCGGCTATAGTGTGGATTTCAGCTTCGCCGGAGAACATAACTTCGGGGACAAAGTAGACGATGACGGCGATGATCACGCCTGCAGCCATGATGCGTACCATGAACCGATCCTTGAACACCTTATCCATGATCGTGCCGATTCCCTTGAATGATATGCCGATGAAAATCGCCACCAGGGACCCAACTATGCCAAGAACGATCGCAAGGATCGCGTACGTCAGTGTGATCACAGTGACCGGCGTCATGGGGAGGCTGCTGGCGAACGCCGGAAACCCAATCAACGAAAAACACATGTAACCGACAGCCCCAGCAACCAGGTTCCACGCGAGGAAACGCACGCTCCCTTTTTTCTCCTGTAATTCGGTGGCGAAGACCGCCGAGAAGAGGGGGTTGCCAAAGAGGCCGTTGAATGCCGCGGCGATTGCCGCCATCATGAATCCGAGCCTCGTCTCTTCAGCCAGCTTGACCTTATCACCGATCCATTCGGCGACTTCGACCACAAGAAAGGTTAAGGGGGCCTCCGGACCGACGGCCGCTCCGGAAAGCAGCGAGAAGAAAGACGTAAGGAGCGTACCGGGAAACGTTTTGTAATCAAGTTTCCCCCCCTTTAAAACGACTTCGAAGCCTCCGTTAATTACGTTCGGGGCTCGGAGGTACTTTCCGCAGAGCCCGACGAGCAGCGAAAAGAAGAGGACACCGACCGGGATCATCCAGCGGTTGGCAATGACAAAGTCACTCCCCCAAAAAGACGTATTAAGAAAGTGTAATGCTGCAAACCAAACCAGTGAGAAAGCGACGGCAATGAAAGCGATGGTTATGATCAGAGGGATCCTTGGAACGCGATCGCCGAGAGACGGTTCCGTTTGGCACTCCGCCGCACCTTCGGGCACTCCTTTATCTGTCATGCTCCTATTTTGTCCAGCTAATCGGTGAATCTTTGGTACTCAACAACTATTCTTCTGTCTTACTATCTGACTGAGGCTTATTTCTTCCGATTCTGCACTGTCTAAACCTGTTTAGCTCATTGCTGCGCCTTTAGAACGGTTCATTTATCATGATTTGCAGTTGCTGGCGATGTGAATGATAGTGATCGTCCTAGTCAGATGGAATCTTAGCGCGTTAGGAAAAAAATGGGCTTCATCACTCAAAATAAGCGATTTAGAGCCTAGCACGCCACAAGTTAATGCAGAAATGCTATTTGAAAAGCTTAATCTGACGGCTCTATACCTCGCCAGTATCGCATATATATGTCGTAGAATATCCTTAGGAAGCGGTTGTTTATAATGTTCCCAGTCCATGTTCTTCTACGCTCATAAAAAGCAAAACCTTAATCAGTACAACTGCGCTTGCTTAACACATGGTAGGCCTAGTCAGTATCCTGGCCGCAGCCGTGATCATCATACTGGTTTTAATCATTGTCGGTATGATCATACGGTGGGGTTTTCGGATTATTTGGTATCTGCTCGCCAACGCGATCGTAGGCATCATTATACTTGGCGTGGCTAATCTCATTGGCATAGGAGTGCCGATCGATTGGATCACAGTGGCGATCAGCGCCATAGCAGGGATCCCGGGAGCCTTGGTGGTCATCTTNNCCCTGCCTTTCCCACAAGAGCTTCAAGGCCGGAGCTCTGATTTTAATGCTGAGCTGAGACGCTGGTTCGGGACATCGTAGAAGAGCAAGTTATCTCTTGACGATTGGCAAGCCAATCAGCTCTGGATTGACATCGTAGGTCCAGGGCGATCCGGAATTCTTCCAGCCGTTCTTCGTCCGCTTTCCGTGGTTTACGCTTCCGAGGTCGTTCACCTTATCCCCTTCCATGCCATCGATGATGTTGTAGACGTTCACAAACCCGGCTTTGGCAAGCGCGTTGACCGCCTTGGCGCTACGACCCCCAGTCCGGCACGTGACTAGGAGCGTGTCGGTGAGCGCGAACAGATCCTTCACGTGGGGGATGAAATCGGGATTCGGCTCCACAACGAACTCGTTGTTGTCAGCGTCCCACTGGCGTGTTACGAAGACGAGGGGAATGTTCCTCGCCATTTCGGCGTGGCCGACGAAAACGTACTCTTCAGGAGTGCGAACGTCAAGGATGTTGACCTGCTCGGGCTTGGTTTTCCACATTTCGTAAGCCTCTTGCGCCGTCACATAAAGCCCTAAGCTAGTCTGCTTTTTTTCAGGCACCTGATGGCTCGGTTGAGGGGTGGGTCCTTCATTAGTCGTCATAATACTGTCTCCTTTAAACTTGTGCAGCGAGAGACCGCTGCTCCCGCTTTGTTGCACCGGTCACGACCTGCGTCTGCCAGGCTACCTGAACACCGTGACCTCGCGATGAGCCGCCTTGCGCAGGCGGCAGCGACCGGTGTTGGGCACACTGCCGCGCACACCCTGCTAAGCTTCCTGCCGACTACCCCAGCCGCCGCGTAGACGCCTGCAGCTCAGACGCCGCCTCAGGAAGCTTCGCCGAGGTCGCCTTCTGCCACTGTTCCTCGAGCAGTTCTCTCGCCGCCTGCTCGAGGAACTCCGGTGCGGCCCACTCATGCACATCAAAGTCGTTCTTGATGTAGCCGTGGCTCAGCATAAAGTCCTTCCCGATCTCAATGGCGGCCAGGTTCTGAGGCGACAGGGTGGGCACCATATCGATGTTCTTGATGCCTCTGTACGTGTCCTCGACGTCCAGGTAGAACGTTTGCTTGTCGAGGATCGCCGCGGCGGCGTGCTTGTGCTCGTTGGCCCAGCGCCCCACATTGATCATGCCTTTCATGAACGTGACGACGAGTTCTGGGTGCTCCTCGGCCATCACGTCACTGCACGTGATGACGGCCGGGACATTACACACCTGCAGGGTCCAGTCCGGATACTTGGACAGGTCCTCGATCGCCTTGAACTTGCCCGTTGCCTCCTGGAGATGCTGGAAGGGGCCACTCTGGGTGTAGATCGCATCGACGACGCCCTGCTCTAGCGCCAACTCCAGCGGTCGAAAGGCCAGGTCGTGCTTGTGGTCACGCTTGAGCCACAGTTCAGATTAGTTCTCCATCGGCTCGAGCATCGCGGGATTATCATACCAGTCATCCGGGTAGGGGAACTCTACGATCTCGACGTCGTCGCGAGTCATGTCGTTCAGCATCAGCATGAGTTCAATGCCTTGTTCCTCCTGGATGCGCCACCAGTCATTCTTGATGGTTCAGGCTCTTCGTAAGGCCGACCTTCTTGCCCTTCAGATCTTTCATCCGGTAGATGTTGTCCCTGGCGCGCACCATCATGCAGCCGCCTTCGTATACGTGCGTCGCCCCAAGGAGCCTGGTCCTGCGGATGTCCGCGTGAACGTGGATAGGGGGGAATAGACCGCCGAAGCGGATCAGGTTGTCGAGGTTGTGGATGTAGTGCGGGTACCAGTCGTTCTCGCGGCGGGAGCGGAGATAAGCGTACTGGACGCCGATCTTCTTGAACTCCTCTCTGGTCCAACCCAGTTCTTGGTCGACATTACTGGCGGACACGAGGGGACAATTGGTGTAATAAACTTCTTTCCAATCCAGCGGCACCGTGTTGAATTTCTTGTCTTCTCCAGACACATTGCTTTTTGTCATAGTACCTCTCGTTTTGTTGCGCATCACAGACCGGTGGTGAGTCGCATTATTACGGTCCAGGCCCGGTCGCCAGTTACAAATGGGATTATGTTTTCGATGACCCGGGAGCTTGGGTAATGATTTTTACTGCATCCACAATCTCTGACAGCATCTCCGCGGGAAATCCCATCACCATCTCATCATCGGCAATCCCGGAAAACTTCCTTGAACCATCGCAACCGAGCGAAAAGTTCGGCTTTCCGGTGAGATAGGTCTGTGCGACTGCGTCCGAACAGACCGACTGGATACCAGAGAACTCGGCACGTACTCTCCCCCCCAGCCGGAACAACGACGATTGCGCAAGTTTCAGCATAGCCCATGGATTTGTAATAATAAGAATTACCTGCGGAGTGAATGGTGTCTCCCTTAGGGGAGCGTACATAGTTGCATAGGTCTCTCCGGTGGGAAGGCGTGGTACACTTTCCATCGTCCTTTTACTGGAGGTAACACTCGCAAATTTCCCCAGTTTAAAATAAAACTTGCCTGTCCTTAGGGTCGGTGTAAGATCCCTGAGTCCTAAAGCGAAGGCCCCGCCATTACATTCGTGTTTATCTGAAGTGGAATAGAAGATTCTGCCCTCGTTCCTAGCAAGGCTCACCATCATACAGTGCTTGATTCTTTTATCGATCTCTGGCATCCCGGATGGAATTTCATCCTTAGTTGTCGCGAAGCCAAATGCGACGGGAGTTCCTTTCATCTTCAGGGAGGTCCTGAGGATTTCAGATGACTCTGCGTACTCTATTTTAATTTTCAGCGGTTCCTCTGCCATAGGTGTTGTCTCCTGGTGCTATACCCTACATATAATCTAATTATTAAAGTATTAGGCTGATCCGCGACGCATCGGCGAACAGGACCAACACAATGGCGATGCTGCCGATAAGCAGAAGGGTCTGTGTTGAGCGGTGAGCTGATGACGTGAGGCGCGGAACAACACCCGCAGCGATGTCCATCACGAAAGGGGGGGCAGCCCTCAGTGCCGACGTTCGTCCGGAAAGCGGCGAGAAAAATGACGTGAGCAGCGCACCAGCAACCCCCAAGAAACTCACTCTTCTTGCTTTTTCCCCTCGACCGATTCTTTCAAGCTCTGCATCTCTGCTCGCATCCCTTTGAGCTCGGCGAGGTCAGCCTTGATTTCGTCCGTGCGGTCCTCCAAGGTAGAAAGCATTCCTAAGCGTTCTTCGATTGCGCTCAGTTGCGTGATGACGTTTCCGATCGTCTCTTTGCTTGAGTTGGTGATTTCTTCCCGTTCGGACCTGAACTTCTCGAGGAGGGCCGTCGTGGTGGTGGCCGTCACGAGGCTGGCAAAGAGGATGGCAGAGATCATGGCGACGACCGCGATAATCCTGCCAAGCCCGGTGTAAGGCACCACGTCCCCGTAGCCGACGGTCGTAATGGTGACGATCATGAACCACAGCGCGTCGTCGGGCGCACCAACGTTGGGATTCACGCCCGATTCGATGGAAAAGAAGAGGGTAGCGCCGACGATGATAACCAGCAAGTAAATGGCCAAGCCGTAGATGAGTCGCGTCTTTTCGGCGAATGCGAGGACTTCTTTTTCTATTCGTCGTGAGAACCTCAATAGGGCGATGATTCGCCCGAGTCGCAGAAGCTTGAAGACCAGGGTAAGCGGCAGAGCGACGCCGAACGAAACGAGGGCAAGATAGTCAAAAGGAATGATGGCGAGAACGTCGGTCCACTGGTACGCGACGTAGCTCCACTTGTTGTCCTGCTCGTTTACTCTAAACAGGTATTCGACCCATAAAAAGAGCACCACGACCGCGTCAAACGTCGCTATTGCCTGCAAGCTGCCCGATCTGAGGTTAAAGATGACGGTCAGGAACAGAAAAAAAGCATCAAAAACAATCAGGATGAAGCACAAGACTTCGTATAAATAGCGGATTCGCCCACTCAGGCGAAAAACCTCGTTGAGACGCTGGATTCTCGCTATAATGTTGAAAAACTCAAGCAAGTCCGGAAGCTTCTCCGTGGGTTTCATAGTTCCTCACAAGTTTGAGGCACTCGATTGGTCGCCCCAACCACCCGACGTGTCTAGTCAACTACCGCGGGATGCAATAAAAGTTGCGAAATGACACTCGTGATCCGTTTAGGGGTCTTAAAGCAAGATTCGTACTCATCTGCGAACACGCGTGTAGACCGGGTTTTTTCCCTCGCTAGAGCCTCGCCCTGATGCGTGCTGGTATGCAACCAAAAGACGCCACTCGCGATGCCGCGGCCTGCACTTAACGAATCGGACCGCGGGTGATGCAGAGCTGATTTCAAAAGCAACCTGCAGTGAAGCCAGCTGAATCCAGAATAATACGGGATGCCGGCATTTGAGGCGATTTATGAGCGGGTGTCGCTTTAAAGAGATGAATCTCCTCTAAAATCGGCTTGACCCCTTCGCAAAAGTGCAATACCTCTTACTTGCGTCTGTGGTGGACTACTGCCGCTTTTTTCGCCGCGTCGCGGTCGTCTTTTTCCCCTGCTTTGTTATCTTCCTTCTCTCTGTGGTGATGGACTACTGCCGCTTTTTTCAGTGCTCCTGGCATGTTTCACCTCCGTTATCTACGTGGAAACTGGCAATGCGCTTTTACAGCTACCTCTTCGCCTGTCCTTGTTGTGCAGTTATGTGCTTTAACTCTTCGTTTTAATGCAACTGTGCTCCCAGAAAGTCCCTAAAGTCGTTTTGTGCGTAGGACGACGCTGCTGCCTTGCTGCTGTCGACAGATTTCCTATCCTTCCCACATAATTTGTGGTTTTGAGGTCTTGAGGGTTCGACAGGGTGGCGCCAGACATTTCGGGTTCTATAAACCACGATGAGAGATACGGCAATGCAGACAATGATGATCGTCAAGGGAAGATATTTTAATTGGAATCCACCAGTTACCTTATGAAGTCCTCTTCATAGAGGGGGATGCTGGAGGAGCATAATGACACAAGGTAAGGTGATGGGGCCGGTGGATTACCTGATGATCAGGTTTCCTGGAAACAAGTTCAGTGGCAAGGCCGCCCCTGAGCTGCTAAAACTCGAAAAAAAAGGCATAATCCGGGTGATCGATATGGTTTTCATTGTGAAGGATGAGAACGGGAAACTGGTAACATCCGAGGCAGTCGACCTGACAGAAGAAGCGCGAGCTGCGTTCAATGAATTTTCAAAGAATACCCGTGAATGGTTCTCACAAGGCGATATAGAAGTGATCGCTGCATCGTTGCCCAACAATAGCTCGGCCGGCCTTCTCCTGTTCGAGAACGTCTGGGCCATCCAGTTCAAGGAGGACCTACTTGAAATGAACGCCGAGGTGATCGACATGGGGCGGATCCCCCCGGAAAATATCCAGAAGGTAGAGAAAGAAATGACAAAAGAGGTGACTGAACAATGAGAGGGAGAGGAATAGCACTTGTCGCGGGAGCGAGAATGGGACAAGCGAGGGCCGAGCAAGCTGCCGCACAGCAGGCCGCACAGCAGGCGCCGCAGGCTGCGGCACCAGCCAGCACCGATACCGCTGCCGAAATACAGAAACTGGCAGATCTCCACGCATCAGGCGCACTAACGGACGAAGAGTTCGCCGCGATGAAAAAGAAGCTCCTGGGATTATAGGGGTATCTTCCCTTTTTTATTTCTTCCACTAGCATTTCGCGATTACATCGAGCGCTTAGCGGTCTGCGTCGCCGCGGTATTATCACAGAAAAAAAATTTGAAGCGACGAAGAAGCAGATTCTTGGCGCCTAGCTGAGCGAGGCGGGTGTTTTGGCCCTAGCTGATAGCAGCTAGCAGAAACAGTCGCATTTCTTTTTTGTTTCCAGTTTTGATTTCACAGCACACGCGAGCGCCTCAGCTTACAAGCTGACGTGCGAAAAAAACCGCACCTGCTCGCCTGTGACCCAAACCTAAAGCCCTTGCGTGTCGAAGTGTCCGGTCAAGGAGCACTAGCCTCAGCTGAGGGCGGACGCTCTGCAAGCGCATCTTCTTCCTTTCGCTTGTCATAGTAGGTCCGGTACAGCGCGAGGGCAAACCCATACACCGCCGGCCCTACAACGACCCCGGCAAGGCCGAGCGCTGCAAAGGGAATAACATACGCGAGGAGGGCAACGGGTTTTGGTATGCCCGCCTTGCTGCGACGCCCCAAGAGCGGTATCAGGTAGATACCGACGATGAGTTGGAATATAATAATGCTTAAAATGAGCACCACGATTCCTTTTATTGGGTCCCCGATAACGAAGAAGTAGAGCGAAACGGGGACGTAGACGAGAGCCCGCCCAATGATCGGGATGACCCCAACAGTGAGCATGAGGAATCCGAGCGTAAACGCATACGGCACGCCGATTATTGGGAAGAAAACGAGGGCGATGATACCGCTGATCACAGCTGCAAGAATATAGTTGACATAAAGTGCGTGGTATATCGAATTGAGGTGACCTAAGAACGCGTTCACGGCGCCCTGGTGATTACGGGGCGCGAGGGACTTGAACTCTGCTACGATGTGATCCCCATTGATGAGCAGGTACCAGACCAAAAGGGTGACAATGAACAGCTGAAAGAGATACAGCGGCGCCGCTTTAATAATGCCTTGTATGATATCTAATGCGGCCGTAACGAATGCAGTGAGGATAGCTGATCCCGCCTGTCCCGCGCCGGCGGTGACGTTTGTCACTACAGGAACCCCGCTTAAGCCCAGGGAGTACGCTAACGCGTTGCCCAGCGTTGTATTCGCCGTTCCTGTCGCGACCGAAAAACTCGTCAGTTCATTTGCGAGTATGTAGACGACTTGGAAGATCATCACCAAATATAGGACGATGATAAGGAGCATGACGAGGAACGCCGACAGCACACGTCTATGGATACGCCGCTCAAGCCACTGAGCCGGGAACCAGAGGATATACGCGGCCCAGAGCGTGAGGAAGATGACGTTGACCCACGGCCAGGAAATTAATAGAACTAAGAACGTAATGAAGAGCGCAATGAGCAGAACTACTGTGGAATAGCGTCGTTCTGCAAGGAAGCTGCCAATGTCGATCACATCTTCTATCCTTCTTGGTTCTCAGATCACACATTCGCGCGATCGAATGTAAGAGCGCATTTTTCTTATATTAGGATTCTGATTTTGGCGGCCTCTTGGATGACATGATTCACGACTTCGAAAATAGAGGAGGCTATCCCCACAAAGCGCTTCCGAACTCTCAACTTGGACGTGTCTCTCAAGATAAATGCAATCTATGCTATCACAAACGAGGTGAGCAGCGTGAACTCGATCTAACGATGAGATTCGTCCTATTGGCCAAATATCGGTCGCAGTGAGTAGCAAGCGGCGCTGCGCCCCTAGATTGCTAATAAAATTGAATCAAATCAAAAAACTAATATATAGACCGGACACCTTTATCCCTTAGTTTTGAGGTGGTGCGCATCTAGCGCATGCCTAACAGAAGGAGTGCTAGTCATGGTTGACCTCACCTTTATCGAAAAAAGGAGTAGCAACCTCCTGCTCTATATCATCGTCATAGCGATTGTGCTCTTTCTTTTGTTCATGGTCTGGCCGTGGAGGTACGCCTTGATACTAACCCTCTGGGGCGCGTACGTCCTGTGGTGGCCGACGGTGTGGCTTGAAAAGTACATTCACCGGCGGGGCTTAGCGGCCCTTATCGTTCTCATTGTCACTGGTGTTGTTCTGGCGCTGGCTCTCGTCAGCGTAACCGTCATCGTGGCTCTGCAAATCGAACAACTCGCTGCGTCAGCGTCAGCGTCAAACGCATCCATTAACACAGGGCTTATAAGCACCTTCAATGTCATCCCCGGCCTAGCAAAAGCAGGGCCCATCGCCGCACTCATCGGCGCTCTTGCGACCAGCGGTGGCGGCATCACATCCACGTTCATTGGCACGGCACGAGACGTTGTCCGGCAAGTTTTGGTCAGCATCCCCTTGTTGTTGCTCCAGCTTATTATCGTCTTTTTCCTGCTTTTGGGTATCCTTGGCAGGGGCGACACCATCGTCAACGACTTCAAGGGCGCCGTTCCACTAAAGTATCGGTCGATTACCAATCGATTCTTAGATCATCTCAACCCGATCTACTACAGCTTCTTCGTCATATACTTCGCCTTGGCCATCATTTGCGGCATACTCGCCGCCATCATCTACGGATTACTAGGCGTGCCGTTTTTCGTCACATTCGCAGTATTCATCGTGTTTGTGGGCCTCATTCCTTCCATCGGACGTGCCCTTATTTACGTCCCTCTCGCGCTTTGGCTCATAATTCAAGGGAATACGATCACCGGGCTTATCGTGCTTATCGTTAGCATCGTCCTTTTTGAAGGGATCCTTCGGTACACCATCCAGCCTCGGTGGATGGAACGAACCGGCAGGGTGCCGCGCCCGCTTACGCTCATCGCGTTCACGTTCGCTCTGGTGGCTTTTGGCGTGATCGGATTTGCTATCGGCCCCGCGATCGTCGGCTTCGCCCTTGCCATGTGGAGAACTTGGAAGGATATCCAGAAAGAGCAGGAAGAACAAGCGCCCGCCGTCGCACAGGCGAGCGGGTCGTGAGAACAATCTTGATGTTTTAGTCGCGAACTACTTCTGACCGCAAGCCTTCCCTCCAAGCATGTCATAGCGCGGCGATAGGTAGACCTACAAAGAGACGTTGGCCGAGGCTTCATCAACCAGATTATAAGCAAGCCAGCCGGTGAGCACGACCCGAACTATCCCTGCTGGGCGCTAAAAAAAAAGTTTTTTTCAGCGCGCGGCGCCTAAATTTGCTCTTGTTCTACGAATTTGCCACGAACCATTCATTCTACGGTTTACGAACTGAGGTTAGTTTCGCCCGAAAACAAGTGGGTGGCTTTCTCTTCATTCTCGAGTTTCTTGCTTACCTGTGGCCGTTTCATTGCCGCGAATTCCGCGTTTTCAAGCGAACCTTTGTTTGACTAAAACGCGTCACTAGCTCGCCGGCGTTGTCGCTCGGTGAGACCTCGGCTCTCAATCAGAGTCGCTTTGAGTACGCTCAGGCAGCAGCAGCACCGCTCCTACGAAAAAGCAAAGCGCACCCACAAATGTACCTAAGTTCACGAGTATTATGTTTCGCGGGAGGCCTGTCGTCGGCACAACATATGACGCAACCGCCGAAACGCCGAAGGCCACAGAACCGACCAAGTTGAGAGCCGTGATCCGCCAGGACAGACTGTGCAACCGCCAGCAGGCAAAGGCGCGACACACTTCAAACCACGCAAGCCCGCTCGCTACGAGAAAACACACAGAACCAAACGCGTCAGGCGCCCAAACGAGACGGTCAAGTTGACTGACTGAGAGGTTCACACTCAAGGCGTGAAACGTTGTGGCGTTGAAAAACAACGTGCCGACGAACTGCACGAGCGTCGACCACCAGTCAATTCGTCGGGGCTCAAATGTAAGGAGGCGGAATCTCTGT
>PMYA01000131.1:1806-6556 GCA_003170935.1 Methanobacteriota archaeon | reverse complement strand
GCAAAGAGAATGCCGATCCACCAGCCAATCGCGCGTGGCGCCCACCACGTTGAGCCACGACCGACGTTGAGGTGCGAGTATCGCTTGCGGCGCACGCGCGACGTCAGCGCGACGCGAACCCGGTCCGACTCCTCGAAGATCTCATTCGCCATAGACGGTCCCATTCCTTCGACGTGCATATAGGCCTTAAGGCAGCAGGGTCGAGGCCGAGACCTTTTCGTGCATCAAATTGCATCACCGCACGTTATTTCGGTCTGCATTGTCGGTCGGTTTGTTGTTTCGCCCGAGAGGATTGACGCTGCAAACACTTAAAAAAAACCTTAACAAGCAAAACGGTTTATACTTTATGTCTGAAACGTCGTGACGCCTGAGCTAAGTCCGAAACTGAATACGACTGGCTCAAGAATGCTCGACTGAAACTGAAAGGAGATTGCTCCTCGAAAACTAGGCGTTGGATTGCAAAAAAGGCGATTTTCATGTTATCAAAAAAGGTAGATTTGAGGACGAAGAAAAAGTCGGAGACAGACCACACCACGACGTACGGCCGTCGCTATTTCGACCAGCCAGTGCCGAAATACGCCATGCCTGAAGAAGGCATGCCTGCAAGCGCTGCCTATCAGCTCATTCATGATGAGCTGAACCTCGATGGCAATCCCGCTTTAAACCTTGCGAGTTTTGTCACCACGTGGATGGAGCCGGAAGCAAACCAGCTCATCGCGGAAAGCCTGGACAAGAACTTCGTTGATAATGATGAGTATCCTCAAACCACAATTATTCAGGAACGTGTGGTGAACATGCTCGCCCGTCTGTGGAACGCTCCAGAGGGCTGTGAATCCATTGGAACGGCCACGATTGGGTCCTCAGAGGCCATTATGCTCGCCTTGTTGGCGCACAAATGGACCTGGAGAAAGCGCCGACAAGCCGAGCGCAAACCGTTCGATAATCCCAATGTCGTCATGGGGGCGGACGTCCACACGGTATGGGAGAAATTCGCCCGCTACTTCGACGTGGAACTAAGACTGATCCCACTCCAAGAGGACACGTACATCATCAGTGCAGATGAAGTCGCTAAGGAAGTTGATGAGAACACCATTTGCGTCGGTGCCGTCCTCGGTACCACCTTTACCGGACAGATGGATCCGATCAAAGAGATCAACGACCTTCTTGTTGACATCAAGAAGACTAAAGGCTGGGACATCCCGCTGCACGTGGATGGGGCCAGTGGCGGCTTTGTCGCACCGTTCGTCCGTTCTGATCTCGAATGGGACTTCAGGCTCGAACAGGTGAGATCAATCAACGCATCGGGTCACAAATATGGCTTGGTTTACCCCGGAATCGGATGGCTCGTCATGAAGGACAAACACAACCTTCCAGACGAGTTGGTATTCCGCATCAGCTATCTTGGAGGGGAGATGACGAATTACTCTCTCAACTTCTCCAAGAGCAGCAGCACCATAATCGCGCAATATTATAACTTCATACGGCTTGGAAAGAGCGGCTACGCTGACATCATGACGAATATGATGGAAAATAGCCGCTATCTTGCCGAAAAATTGCACGACACTGGCAAGTTTGAGATCATCAACAAACAAAAAACACTGCCCCTCGTTGCAGTTCGTCTGAAGGACGCGGCTTTCAACGTCTTCCAGCTTTCTGACAAGCTCCGGCAAAAAGGCTGGATCGTGCCTGCGTACTATCTTCCTGAGAACGCGCAGGACGTCGCTGTGATGCGGATGGTGGTCAAAGAGAACTTCAGCAGGGACATGGTAGAGCTCCTCTTTACCGACGTTATGGAAGCTTACCACAGCCTCGAACTCTCAGAGACCGAGTTAGAAGAACGCGTAAAGAGCAAGGAAAACCTAAGTCTCTTGTACTAGGGCCGGCATTTTGTTACCCGGAAGTGCGACGCGTTGGCTTAGAGATCCCCCCTCAAATCCAAGCGCGCATCTTTTTCGCTACCGAATGCTTGAGCATAATGGATGTCGACAGCTTCTGCGACACCCTCTTTTCCGTCAGGCCTCGTCGATGCGCGGGTAACGTCACATGACGTAACGGGATAGAGGTACGAAGATTCGTTTCCCGGAAATTAATTCCTATGGGCTTTCGTAGACGCTCAAATATCCACAATAATCTCGTTTCTTCTAAAGATGCCAGGTATGAACGGCGGGTTGTATAAAGCGATAACAAAGTTTGATTTCGGTACAATACCGTTCCTTGAGAGCCACGCTCTAAGTTCCTCGGTCTTCTAAGTCGCGAGCTTCTCGTGCACACGGCCCGAGAATCGTATCGCGGCCGTTCTCCGGCTCTCGACGGCCTTAAACATGATCCGCGTATCTTGTGGCTCCGGGAGCGTCTCGAGGGTGAAACTCGATGGCATGGCGAAGGAGATTCGGTACGCGCGTTCTCCCGCCTGTTCTTCGATTACTGGCGCAGTCATCGATATCTTTTCTGACGTCACCGGGGCCATCATAGGGATTTCCTCGGANNGTCATAGAGATTGCTTCCTTCTTTCTGTTTCCTCCAAAAATGTAATGAGCAAGAATCTCAAATCCGTTCCTTAACGCACCGTCAAAATCTGATTCCACCTCAACTTGGGCTAGACTATATGCTGCGTACGCTCTAATCTCAAAACCATCTTCCTTTTTTTCAACATTGTATGAGGGGCTCTCTACCATCGTCGTCTCCTCCATTTGCCGCGTTTTTCTTTTTTTAAGAGTGCGACAGAGTTCGCTTCGCGTTGTAATATGCTTTACCCGTTAAAACGGCGTCGAATCATTCCACTGGCGCTGTGTTGCCCCGACGACATGGCATGTGTGTACTTTCATACCTGAGTGCTCGTCGATTCTCCCGTCGGAAGAAAACGAGTGGCAGAAAACCATAGCGCTACGTTCACCAAGCTTATGAGTACGGGCACTTCAATCAGCGGTCCAATAACAGCGGCAAACGCTTGACCGGAGTTAATTCCAAAGACAGCGACAGCCACCGCAATAGCAAGCTCGAAATTGTTGCTCGCTGCAGTGAATGCCAGCGTGGCCGTCTTAGCATAGTTGATCCTGACCCGCCAGCAGACATAGAAGGTGAGAAAGAACATGACGACGAAGTACACAAACAGCGGGATGGCAATCCGCACGACGTCAAGTGGCAGCGATATAATGAGGTTCCCCTTCAAAGAGAACATTATGATGATAGTGTACAACAGCGCTATGAGCGAAACAGGTCCGATCCTCGGGATGAAACGCGTTTCGTACCATTCCCGTCCTTTGAGTTTCAACCCTATGTAGCGGGTAACCATCCCTGCAACGAACGGGATGCCGAGATAGATTGCCACGGTCTTTGCAATCTCGACAATGGATATGTTCACCACGGTCGCCACTTGAGTTATGCCAAGCCACTGAGGTAGTATTGAGATGAGGAAGAAGGCGTACACTGAGTAGAAGAGAATCTGCAAAATGGAGTTCAGAGCGACCAAGGCAGCCGCGTACTCATTGTCGCCGCCAGCGAGGTTGATCCAGACGATAACCATTGCAATGCAAGGCGAGATGCCGATGAGAATGAGCCCTACGAAGTACTCAGGATAGTTGCGCATAAAGATGACCGCGAGAGCGAACATCACGAGGGGGGCGATGATCCAGTTGAACACAAGCCCGAGGCCTAAGACTTTGGTATCCCGAAAGACCTTTCCCAACTCCTCGTAGCGAACCTTGGCCAGTGGTGGATACATCATTACGATGAGCCCGATAGCGATAGGGATAGAAGTCGTTCCTACGGATAATTGGTTGAGCACGTCCGGGACGCCTGGGACAAAATACCCTATCGCTAGCCCTAGAAACATCGCAAGGAAGATCCAGAGGGTCAGGAACTCATTTATGAACGATAGTCGTCCTTTGGGTTTTTCAACCATGTAAGTAGCCTCTGATCTCGCCCATTTTCAATAATCCCATAATTCGAATCACAGTATCTCGCCTGACGCACATCCTCGATACCTTCTCACCACTCGCTATGACCATTGCATTTAAACGATTACATCGGTTGACAACAACCTTTCTTTTTCGCCAATAAATTGTAGAGTGTGTGTCCTTTGGGCGTAAGCTCAAATTTTTTATCCTGTTCTAAGATGAGCCCAGATTTGACTAGTTTAGCCATCTCAACTTCAACTATCTGCGACTTTAGTGCGCCGAAGCTTTCCGTGTAGCGCTTTTTGATCGCAGGGTCCATAAGTCGCCATAACAGGTCGTGAGCTTCAAAATCAACATCTAAGTTCAAGTCGTCACCACCTCTCAACTTCATACTCGTAGCATTGTTGAGATACGTCGCTTGTCAAGGCGTTTGTCACCACCTTTTTTGTCCAAGCTCAATTTCATCGCCTCATCAATTAAAACTTCTTTTTTCAGCTTGTCGTGAGAACGTTGTTTGGTACCCGACGCAACTAGTGGGTACCGAAACGCTTTTGGCTATTCACAAATCTCACGACATTATATAACTTCCCTGACGTTCTATTGTGGAGTCAACGAGATTTGAGGAAACAAACTCCCACCTAAGGAATTTCATTAAAATTTTGAGTTATAGTCCGGATAAGAGAACCGAATAGATCCGCCAATAATCCGACAACGAGAGGAAACACCATGAACGATGATGACCGGCAGGTCCTCCTCCTAACCTGCTCAGGGATCTCCCATACGGGCAGCTCACCACCAGGACCGGAACCTGGCTCCGTTACCGACATCCGATACTGATTACTCGTCATCTCCAA
>PMYA01000131.1:0-1754 GCA_003170935.1 Methanobacteriota archaeon | reverse complement strand
GTTATCGTGAGAAAGGTGAGGGACTGAATGACAAATGGCCCCGCAAAATCAAGAGATCACGCACTAGATAGAGACGAATCTCACGCGAGGTACTGGGCGTGACCTTGTGTTTTATGTGCCCGTCTCGTGTCTGCCTCCTATCAAAAGACAATTGAGGGAATTATGACGCACGACACTCGCTTTGGGGTGATGGGCGTCGCTGTGATTGCGTAGCGTCCTATAAGCTCCCGCTCACACTAGGACGCCGGATCAGTCAAACAAGAATTTATACTTGCACGTACCGTTTCCGAAGTGGGCTGGCGGTTCTATAAAATCCTAGGCCTGCCCTGTTGTATGATGTACACATAACATTTGGGACGCAGACCTTACGGGTTGAGGGCGTTCTGAGGGGTCACCGCTACATAAACGCTGCTTTAATTCCAGTAATGATGAATTGCACACCAATTGCGAGGAGAAGAAGCCCAAGCACACGGTTGACTACTTTGAGCTCTTTTTCTCTGATCCCTCTTGTAATGACGTAGGAATAGATCATCGCACAGTAAACAACACCTATTACGACGAAAATGGCCGCAAAAACAATTGCAATCGCCGGCCAGCCCTGTCCTGCTGCGTCCCCTATGAGGACTATGACCGTTGTTATTGCCCCTGGACCGGCTATGATCGGAATTGCCAAGGGCGTCACCGCTACATCCTCCGCGTAAGCCTCTGCGCTCTGTGGGATAGGTTGCTTTGTGTAGGACACACGCGCGTAGACCATCTCAATTCCAATCAAGAAGAGGAGAACCCCTCCTCCGATTCGAAGAGCGGCAAGAGTGATGCCAAAAAGTTGAAGGATCCCGTAACCCCCGATAGCAAAGACGAGCAAAATCGCGAGCGCATAAAGAGAGGCATCACGGGCTATCTTTCGCTGGTGCACGCGACTAACGTCTTTTATCGACGAAACGAAGAAGAGCGTCACCGTGATGGGATCAATGAGGATAAAAATTGAAGAGAAGGTTAATAGTGCAAAGCTTAGAAGATCCATTTGGTCCCTCATCTGATTAAAGGTTCAAAGCTTACGTAATCATGCTCAGACTTACAAGTTTTTGACTGTATGACCGTTGTGTATATCATGACATCCGTACGCGATCTCCTCTCCAAAAGGGAGCATTCAGAATGTAAAATGAGAATACGCGCCAGCGCATCCCTGCCGATGGGCTCTACAACTACGTAACCCCCGCCTCTCTGAGACGAGGTTAGCAAGCGCGCCGGCAAACTGTGCTTTGCCGTCCTAGTTCGGTCTGTCCTATTTCGCGAGCTTCAAGAACCGGGAGTTTATCTCTACGATGACCGTGCTTACCGACATAAGCACTGCGCCTGCTGCAGGTGCTCGGGCATTCTCACATCAATATAACAGCTGTTTACCTGCAGTTTAATGACAAGGATGTGCAGGAAGCGTATGCAAACGTGCAGTTCTAGTAACGGTACTCTCGATTGGCGGTGTTACTAGCACCCGCTGCCCTCCCTTCTAGAGACTGTGACTGAAGCCAGCGTTATGCATCCTGGGGGAAGGGCAGGCAACCCAGGATAATCAGCTCTCGACTGACTAGCCGCTTGGTATTGTAAAAGAATCTCGTTAGCGTTTTGGTCTGCGGCGACTGCTGTAATATCATACCTTCCAATGCTCTCAAAAAATGCAGTCATCTCCCATTGACCGTCTGAGGAGACACCAACGTGGCCATCTTGTGGGTAATGGCGGTTCGCGTTGTAATCAT
>PMYA01000079.1 GCA_003170935.1 Methanobacteriota archaeon | reverse complement strand
GGGCATATTTTGTGAATAACCTTTCTTAGCTATACTCAAAGTAATACAAGGCCATTTAATCTCATTTTACAGCTTTGAGAGCCTCGTTTCTTAAAAAAATGGGCGACATTTACGCTATCATTCAGCGTATTTGTTGAATTTAGTGTTGTGCTCGAACTGCCATGCTATATTGAACACCCGTGCTTCATCAAGTTGATCGCCTATGATTTGTAAACCAATTGGCAACTTCCCCTTCTTCCCACATGGAATGGAAAGTGCGGGAATGTTCGCAAGATTAACGGGGACCGTGTTTATATCCTCCTTATATAATGACAAAGGATCTTCTATTTTCTCTCCAAGTTTAAATGCAACGTGGGGCATCGTTGGTGCTATAAGTACATCATGTTTTTGAAAGGCTCTCTTAAAGTCTGCCCTAATCAGCGTACGTGCTTTGAGTGCTTTTAGGTAATATTTGTCGTAGTATCCCGCTGATAGTGCGTAAGTTCCGAGAAGCACGCGCCTTTTAACCTCTTTGCCAAATCCAGATGCCCTATTCTTTGAGAATGTTTGATGCCAATCTTGATCTTTTTTGACTCGGTGCCCATAGATTATCCCACAGTACCGTGCTAGGTTAGACGAGGCCTCTGACATAGCTTGGATATAATAGGCTGGAAGTGCATATCTCAAGCTGGGCATTGATATCTCAATTGCTTCAGCGCCTAAATCCACTAGTACATCTATTGCTTTCCGCGTCGCGTTCTCCACGGCTGCATCGACCCCTTCGCCAAAAAAATCGAGAGGCACTCCAATCTTTAAACCCGTTATATCGTCTGATATCGACTGTTCACAGCTAGTTACCGGCAGATTGAGCGACGTGCTATCTGCGGGATCGTGACCGGCAATAACCTCAAACAACGTAGCGCATTCTTTGACTGTCCGTGCAATTGGGCCTATCTGTTCCAATGAGTTGCCATATGAGATGAGTCCACTTCTTGAAACCCTACCGTATGTTGGTTTCAACCCAACCACTCCGCAGAACGATGCTGGACACCTTATGGACCCTCCTGTATCAGAACCCAATGCGAGATCTGCTTCGTATGCCGCTACAGAAGCTGCACTGCCACCCGATGAGCCACCTGGTACACGGTTGATATCCCAAGGATTCTTGCAAGGCCCGAAGAAGCTTGTCTCTGTCGATGCGCCCATAGAAAATTCGTCCATATTAGTCTTGCCAATCAAGATAGCACCTTCTGCTCGCAGTCTCTGAATAACAAATGCGTCGTAGGGCGGAACGTAATGTTCAAGCATTTTCGAAGCGCACGTTGTTCGCAGGCCCTTGGTTGATATGGCATCTTTGATCGCGATGGGTACACCTGCTAATCGTCCATCCAGTTTGCCTGCGTCAGCTTCTACAGCTTGCCGTCGAGCGCCTTCATAATCAACCGTAATGAATGCGTTAAGGTCGCTGCGTTCGATTGTTTTAAGCGCCTTCTCGATATGTTCTCGCTGGCTCATATTATTCGGGGGCCTCTAAAATAACCGCCGTCGACTCGTGGGGCATTAGATAGGGCTTCTTGCTGTGACAGGCTTGGTGTGATTTCATCGGTGCGAAGCACATTGTCCTCCTCTTGTTGTAGTAGCTTCGCTTCGACATCTTCTAGTTCTTCGAAATATTCCAATATGGTATTTAATTGGATGGTAAACTCTTGGAGGTCCTCATCATCAAGCTCAATGCAAGCAAGGCGCGCTATATGTTCAACATCGGTTTTTATTATCATGTGCCACCAATATGCCTTGTTTTTCTGCAATTGATCGCAAATAAAGACTTAATATACCTCTGCTATTTGATTGATGCATTTTTATACGCGCTAATCTCTGCAACATTGAAGTCACCCCTGTGCCGTACTGTATCGCTTTTTTCTTTCTATAAGCTAGCTCCCATGGCATTACTTGTTCAGCTACCCTTCTTAACACGTATTTGTTAGTCCCGTCATGTAGTTTCCAAGTAGAATCAAGCGCCAATCCGAAAATAACCACTCTTGGATCTAGATATGGCAGCACGATGTCTAACGAATGAGGTGCTACAGCTAAGTTGTCTCGTTCAAGGTTGTCTCTTGCGATGTTAAGAACGTCCCTTTCGAGTGCGTTGTTCAGCATGTCGTTCGGTGTAGAGTGCAAACTTGCATATTTAGAATAACCTGCGAATAGTTCATCAGCTCCTTGTCCAGTTAAAATGGACGAAAATCCAGCGGCTTTTGCTTGCTTAGCTAGGACATAAAAAGGGAGAGCAATAGCGATATCGAGGGGGTTGCAGCTCTCGATAGCTTCAATTACAGTAGGCAAAAATATTTCGAGATCATGCGCGTTTAGCTCAATGGTTTGAAGATCTACATTCAGTAAACGTGCTGCGTGCTGTGCACTTTTTAAATCGTGCGATCCTGGTAATCCCACGGTGTAATTTAAGTGACTCGCGCAATCGGGCATCAATTTGCATAGCAAAGTGCTATCGACCCCCCCCGAGAACGCAATGCCCATTTGTTCTTGAGCTACGTCATCTAAAACACATTCGAGCACATTGCGCAAACCACTCACTGGTTCTGATGCGTTGTCGGCCTTGTTCAACAACGCAGAGGAGCTTTTGCGACTCACAGCGATATCCCGCAATCCGGAAATAGTCACTACTGTACTTGGATCAACTCGTTTAGTTTTCTTAATTCCAATTGACCAGAGTGCCTTGCGTTCAGAGGCGAATGCGCAAAGCGTACTCGTATCGTTTATGCCGTAAAACAAAGGACGCAACCCTATAATATCTCTGTCCAATTTTAAAGCAATAGAGTTTGTGATGCATGCTCGAGCGTAGCTTGCGTAATTGCTATCAGAAGCTAAGACTGCAAAACCATGCTGGTTCGATTCTTCTGAAAGTGTCGCGAGACCAAGAGCACTTACAGCAAATTCCATTCCATCAGCTAGCTCTCCACGTAAAGATCGATGTACACTTCCCCTGTATGCGAGCGTCTTGCACATTTTCGGCAAAGCTTCGTGGGCGCATTCTCCAATAGCTCCCACTATTCCAGACACTCGTTCTGCCTCAGTAGCGCCACAACTCGCTCAACTTGCTCAACAGCCGTTCCTATGTAATTCTCAGGGCTAATCATGAACTCAATTTGGTCTTTTGAAAAATGTTCCGCGATGAGAGGTTCTTTAAGTAACGTATCTGAGAAAGAGTCTCCGCAAGCGTAAGCATCCATTGCAGCTGTACGTATAATTTCGTGAGCGCGTTGGCGCCCGATTTTCTTAGTCAGCTGTATCATTACTGCTTCGCTCATATTCAATCCTCGCATCAGACTGAGGTTCTGTTTGATACGTTCTTTATTGAATTCTAAGTTAGTTAGCACGTCAATGGAGAGCGTAATTATGTGATCTGATAAAATTGTTGTTTCAGGAAAGGTAATCCGCTCACTGGAGGAATTTGTTAAGTCTCGTTCGTCCCACAACGTGTTGTTTTCTAATGCGGGAAGAACAAACGATCGTATGATTCGTGCGAGGCCGCAGATTTGTTCCGATTTAATGGGATTTCGCTTATGCGGCATCGTTGATGATCCAACCTGTTTTTTTCCAAAGCCTTCAGAAATTTCAGCTATCTCACTTCTTTGGAGTATTCTAATTTCAGTAAATATTTTTTCAAGTGAAGTTGCGATGTTAGCCAGCAGCATTATGTATTCTGCGTGGCGGTCACGTTGGATGATTTGCGTTGCTACTTCTACTGATGCTAGCCCGAGCAACTCGAGCGTTCGTGCTTGTATCTCCATTCCTTGTTTTCCAAAAGCTGCTTGTGTCCCTACGGCCCCTGTCATTTGGCCTACTTCTATCCGCTTTCGGGATTCGTAAAGCCGGTGCAAATGTCGATCTATTTCCATCGCCCAAACGGCGAATCTCATGCCATAGGTTGTTGGCACAGCAATTTGACCATGCGTTCTTGCTGCACAAACTCGAGCTTTGTTTTCACTAGCAAGGTCAACCAAAACGTTTCTAAGTCGCTTAAGTTTTAACACGAGAATGCTGAACGACTCTCGGAACTGGAGCGCAAGCGCAGTGTCGATAATATCGTTAGAAGTCGCACCATAGTGTACATAGTCATTTTCAGTTCCGATCTGTTCTGAAATCGCTTTAACGACAGCCATAATGTCGTGGTGGATTTCGGCTTCAATTTCTGCGACGCGCTCACTAGTAACCTTGGTTACTGCCATTTCAATTTCATCTGCCGCTTTTCTAGGGATGTACCCGCAATCAGCTTCGGCCTTAGCAAGAGCTACTTCTACCTCGAGCAAGTAACGGAGTTTTCCGTCCTCGCTCCAAATTTGTTTCATCTCGCTAGAGCCGTATCGGAATTCTATTGGATGAACTGACATCTTTTGCCCTCAGTTTATTGAGTTGCGTAGCATGCGCTATTGCGTCAAACTTTTGTTGTTGAAGAATCGTCGTGACATATTTTAGGTGTACTTACCTTAGAGTGCTCGTACCTAATTTTACAGCGTTGCTGGGGCTACCTGTTAGGAAGTTTATGCGCCAAACTTAACCCCTTTGCCCAGCAGATCAGTCAGTACGGGCATTATATCACGACCACAAATTCGATCCATTCCTCCTGTAGCCGCTATGTACTCGTTGAATACGCTAGTTTGATCAGCGCGAACTCCTTGTCCTCGTATGAGAAATGGAACGGGATCGCCCGAGTGTTCTTTAAGGCTTATTGGAGTAGTGTGATCTGCTGTTATAACGACAAGTGTCTCGTCATCAATTTCCAAATTTGATAATGCCTTATCAACTCGCTCCAGAAAGTGCGTTTTAGCGTTGAAATCACCGTCGTGACCTGCTTCATCTGCGCCTTTTATATTGAGGAGCACAAAAGTGTGTCGTTTTAGCGCTTCATTTACATTCTTCACTTTCTCATCGATATTTGAATCAATGTGTCCTGTAGCACCTTTAGTGGGTATATATGTCATCCCGGTCAATATACCAATCCCGATTACTAGTGCGGTCGCTGCAATTACTGCAGCTTTCAAGCCTGTACGTTTTTCAAATGGGACAAGATGCGGAACTGAGCCCACTCCACGAAGCAACACTGCGTTTGCTGGAAGAAGATTTGAACGCGATCGCTCTACGTTAACCGGATGATTGCCAAGTATTAAAGAAACCTGCCGCGTAAAATCATTGACAATTTTTGCGGTTCTGCGTGCTGAGGCGTCTTTGGCAATTGGCTTTGAATATAAAAACGGCCCTACATGTTTGGGGTCGGTTTGAGTGATTTTTGGACTAAGCCCCTCCCCTCTAAGTACAAGAACTGCTCTATGCCCTGCAGACTCTTTAAACAAGAACTCACAATCTAGATCAAGTTGCTCTCTAATTGCGTCGGACAGCGACTTAGTATCGTCAATACGACCTGCACGTCGGTCGACAACTATGCCATCCTTGACTGTAGCAAAGTTGCCGCGAAACGCGATGTCGCCTGGCCGAACTTTAATACCGACGCCGGCTGCTTCGAAAGGTCCACGTCCTGTGTACACCTTATCTACTGGATAACCTAATAGCGATAGATGGGCTGTGTCAGAACCAGGAGGCGTCCCTGGTGCTATGACGTCCATAATCCCTAAAATTCCGTCTTGCGCTAGTCTGTCAAAAAAAGGAGTAGTAGCTGCCTTCAACGGTGTCGTTGCTGCAACCGTTGGACGGTCGGCTGCCCCATCGAGCACAACAAACAAGATCTTCTTGGCTACGCACATGTCGGAGCTAGCTGCCAAGTATTGAAATAACGATTAACAATTTTCTATGGTTCGGCCAATATTTTTGTCTTGCTGATTTCAACACGTCGTAATGGGTAAATGATCTTTGATTTTTTGTAGATATCACTTGCAAGTTTTCCGAGCACTACTTCGTGGATAAATTGCTCATAATCGAGATCTTTTGCACGTTCACGTAAGGTCCCGTTCATTATATCTCGAATCGCTTTGATTTGAGAAGATCCAGCGCGTTTGATAGTCAGAGACATTGGTTTGAGGTGAACTTTGAACCCGTCTTTAGTAGTAACGATAATGTTTGATTCTACGAGACTTGTTCGCCTTTTTACCAAACTTCTTAAGTAATCACGCGTAAGCTCGTGTCCAGTGAACCTTGTGTGTGCGGATTCACCACTGACCTCGTTCACTTTAAAATGCATTTTCACGTTCTGCTTACCGAGGTCGTTTGTCAGCTCACCGAGGGTGGTATCCATAATCCTACCAACTAATTTGGCAGGATCATCAGCGGGAGTTGATCCTATGCTCATTTTTCCGAAGATTTCGGGGGTAACTACGTCGTACCATTTCTTTGCTTTCCAGCCTTCAGCTTTTTTCCTAGTCTGTCTTCTCGCCATCCAAATACTCCTTTTATAAGCTTAACGACACTGAATATTTTTGACTGCGCTTTGATAAGGCGCAATCCGATTGTTTCAAAAGCTCAACCATATATAAATT
>PMYA01000051.1 GCA_003170935.1 Methanobacteriota archaeon | reverse complement strand
CCATTTGCGTTGGTAAAAACAACCTGAAAAGATTCAAATAAATTTGTATAAGTGTCTAAATTTTTAGTCGGTGCATCTGAATGTTCAGATACAACTAAATTAGGAATTCCAGTTTTGCTCCAATACCCCAAAGTTATATCTAAATTTTCTTCACGCTCAGGATCCATGGTTTTACGATAAGGTACGATTATTGTCAGCAACTTCTTTGTTTCTAAGGTTGCATTACTCGTCTTCATCGCCTTTTTTTGATGTATTTTCCAAAAAGACCATGTCAAATGCATCGCTTAAAACCTGAGCAAATATGCTTTGTGGTGTGGCAGTAAACAATAAGTAATTTATGCACTTCTCCCTCGCTCGTTGAAATCTTTAACCGTCTCTTGTATATCGTCTTATCTGAAAAGCGACGTCTCAGCTGGTGAACTCACAAGATACTCTTACGCACACCAATATTGACCGATGGCCCGACCATCCTAAACGTCCGAGCCGTTCGGCCGGGTATGTAAAAGAGGTCATTCAGGAGGTTAATGCCTTGGTGTTTTCTTGATCCTGCACAAGACAACCTGGGTCGGTCTATCGGTCACGTTCTTTTCAGAATCCGCCAAGAAATGATCCAGTATTTCAAACCCGCTGGTGTCAATGTAATGATAAAACTCGGCCTTGTTCCATTCTCTCACGTGGGCTTTGTTCGGCGCCGGACCAAAATGCCGTTTCCCCCTTACGAGGTCCCTTTCGGGCGTTGAAATCACGATCCAGGTATTTTCATTAGCGCATCTTTTAATGTATGCCAACAAAAGATCAGGGTTGATCAAGTGCTCTATGACGTCGGAAGAAATGATCAAGTCAAACTTTTTCCCAAGATTCAAGCTAGAATTCTCAATATCATCGGTTAGCCATTGGCCGAAAGGGTGCTGTTTTTTGCACATATCAATACAATGTTTTGCGTCGATACCGGTGATGTCTTGGCAGACCGGATAGATGATCTCCGCTAGTTTTACTCCAGTTCCACAGCCAATGTCCAATATGTGCAGGAGGCCGTGCTCGATAATCAAATCCTTTGTATACATGTACACGCTGTACTGATAGGTCGAGGCCCTCTCTACAGAATCAACATACGGGATGGCTTTCCCGCTAGAGTCTACATTGCATATATAAAACTTCCTAATGCCATATTTGTTCATGCCAATACTTCGAAGTGTCAAGGAACATAATGTGACAACTCTATTAACGCTGCTTAACGTTTTGTTTAGGATGTTCGTGGACATGTCGCTTTTAAATTCTGTGTATCTTGAGTTGCCTCTTCATCGTTAGGGATAATAAGTTTTGGCATAATCGGCTTTCAAGTAGAGATCAAAAAGGCGGCAGAGGGATTTCGGTCGCTTTGAACGCTTTGAACCGTTCGGGCAGACATCCCGGCGCCGTCCAGACATTCTTGACATTTTTTAGAGTTTTGGTTTTAAACTCCCCTCGACGATTGAGGAGAAGATCGAGACGCCCCTTAACCAACTCTGCCTAAAATAGGATCCTTGTCCTCGAAGGACGTTCCAAAACATGAAGCCGCTTCTCAAATGACGGCATTATCACCGGAGCACTAACCCGATCCGACGTCAGTTTGCCGTCCTGCACAGTCGTCATGTGCACTCGACGATGGCCGCAGACGATGCGCAGGTGTGTCGAGTCTCTCCGTCGCCCGATATCCGGAGCATTGTCACCTCACTCTATAGTTGTAATAGTGTATGGTGGCCCAGTTGCGCTTTTAGTAACGCTGCTATTTACCTGGATGCCGTTAAGCATAGTCACCCCTGACCATTGAGTTGGACTGTTGTAGCTGCCCACAATACCACTTTTTTGTAAGTTACTTACTGTTAAAGGAAACTGAGAATTGGCCGTTGCGTTGTCCTTGCAGACCTCTACGGTAAGATTGTATTGTATAGTAAAATCGTATTGTTTACCGGGGTTTTGGGTTATCACGCCTTTGTAGAACGTTGAGCCGTTAGTGCCAGTACCAATGCCGCTAGACAGTTTGAGAGGCTGTGTGATGTTATAACCCTTAGCCTCCACGTCGCGTTGTATAGCGTTGAGTTGCGCTTGTGAGAGCTGAGGTGGTGAAGGCGTTGCTGTAGCCGCTACTGTTGCTTTGACCGGTGGCAGAACACGTGCTGATGACTCAATAATTAAAGGGTCAATTTGCTCTAAATGGTAGGTCGTATTACCAGATATAGTGACTTCCTGCGACACGGAGGGATGTTTAACGCCGGTAACGTGTGTATAAAGTGAAGCATGGTCGACTGTGTCAGGCTTCGTGTATAAAAGTCGATGACTATCAAAATATGCTGACGCGGCCTCTATCGTTGGGAAATGAGTAAATCTATAATCCCACGTTATGACTTCAGCTTCGCTTGTCACCTTCATATGAACTGTGATGGTGGTATTATTCATCCACGTTACTTTATAATCCTCATACTGGTGATTTGCTGCGCTTTCGTTATAACTAGCTTCTATGCCTTGTAACAATCCTGACCGCCCTGCGGTCGGATACGCAGTGCTTGCGCTGCTTGCTTGATTATTTCCAGAAAGGGTAGTATTCACAGCGCAACCCGCTACAAGCGAAGCAACTGAAATAAGAACAACAACAATGACAATTATCGGTTTCAATTGCACGCTTAGCAAGGGGCGATTTGTGGCTTAACTTTTTCTATTCTTTTTTTCCAAACAGCCTGGCCTGAAGTTAGTATCGTTCTGGCCATGTTGACCGTACGTATATAGTTGATACGCTTAGGTCATGATCGTGTAACGATAGATTCTTCCGCGATCAGGCCTTGCGACCGTCAGCGCCGCCTTGCTTATCGATAATGGTGCCGAGCACCAGGCGCTTACGTAAAGGGCTAAAATATGAGTGACGTTTTTCTTTTTCCTGTCCATTATTCTCGGCCCTCCTGAAACACGAGACGAGAGCATCAAGCGCCTGGGTATTATCTAATTGAACCTTGGATTCTTCATAGGCTTTTGTTTTGATTCTAAATGTGCATTGCTCAATAGCTCCGCATATAGCACTATTCAGAAGTGCTGAAATCGTGCGTGCCGTAACTGCAATATCTATCGGCGCTGCCATTACCTGATTTATATAGACTCAACTATATCTAGTAAATCGGAGGCAGTAAGCGCCTTAAACGCAGGTCGAGGGTTTCATGAGTTGTACTTGTACCAGTTTTAGCCGCGTTAGTAGCTCCGCTGCTCAGGTTTGTTTATACTCTCTGTGATAAGCCTTCGATATTTCTTTATCTTTAAAAACCATATTGAGTCACCATCTCGTTTTTTATTCTCTCTACCTTTATCGGCGGCGGCCCCGTCGGAAGGTGATCAATGTACACAGAGCCGCCCCGCGTGTTTGGTGCAGCTTTATGGTCTACATCTGTTGGATGCACGCCCTAGAACAGAAAGCGCAAACCTTAGAGTTAGCGAACCGCATACAACGTGATAATACCGAAGCAAACGAGAGCTATCAGCGCGAGCTAGACGAAAAGGCCGCCTTTTGAAGCGAATATAAACCCGTAACTCGAACATCGACCCATATATTGAAGCGATGGCACTAAACAAGGTCTTCAAGCCTCTTGGCTAGATGAGCAACCATCGTTTGACGTGAGTAACTCTGAGTAAACTCAGAGCTAGCGCGTTTGACGTTCTTATTTTCAAAATCGTGAAGAGCGTTTTTTAGAACGGGCAGCATCGATTCCATGTCATAAGGGAGCACATAGCCACAGTTCCCCGCAGTTATAAGTGAGTCCATTGAACCTCCTTTAGGAGCAATAGCGAGAATTGAAAGATTGAGGGCTAAGTACTCCCACAGTTTGCTGTTTATGTTTGGAGCACACTTCTCGCACGCTGCAACGACGCCAAAATCCAGTGCGTTCATCGTGGATAAGGCGAGCGAGTGATCTACCAAGCCAATCGGTACAAGACTTCGCAATCTGGCCTCGTGTGCGAATGTGCGGAAGGTACTATCGCCGCCAACGCTTACCAGCGTAAATTGATAACCTTCGAGCTCAAGCACCTTAAGAGCATCTATCAGGTTCTTTATCACGTACTGATATCCGTAGTAAATACGACCGACAAAGCCGATTACCGGCCGCGTGGGAAACGCCACGAGTTGTTCGGCTTCAGCCATATCGCTTAGATATGCTGGTTCGAATCCCATTCCGAAAGGAACTACTTTCTGTGCATCTAGTTTGAAATCTCTGATCAAATATTCGGCGTGCAAGGGAGATTCAACAACCACAAGATCGGCACTTTCTACTATCTCTCGTTCCAACTCCCGTACGCGCTTAAACTGATGGGAACACCACCAATGCCAAGAGCGATCTCGTATGTGTTGCCATTCAGAACAATTGTGGATCCAAGGATCACGAAACTCTGCTACCCACGGCAGGCCGGTGCTGCGTTTGAGTTCTAGCGCTGCGGAGTGCTCTACGCCTATCCCGTTGACCGAGTAGATAAGGTCGTAATTTCCCTCTTTTAGCGCTCGGCGCCCGGCGTTGTACATCCGAAGTCGTCCGCGCCGGGAAAAGTATGGCTGCGTCGGAAATCTGAGGGCATAAGCTATGTCACGGAAAATGCGCCGGTATTCAAATGGCCACTCGCACCGGACGACGCTCACGTCTTTGGGTATCCGAGATCGCAAGTAATCGTCCTGCGGCCAGTGCATTGCGCTTGGCCTGATTGAGCGAAACCTGCGCTCAGTGAACACCACTTCAGGCGCTGTGACTACCGTCGGCGACCATCCATGCTCGCGCAAGCGGAGCACCGTGCTCAAGTTATGTCGTGACGACGGCGTGGTCAACGGCGGGAACACAAAAGCCATGAAAAGTACGTTGCGAACCACTTTCGCCATATCTCGTTCCCAGGTGCTATACGAGTGTATTGACGCATATAAAGGTTCGCGTATGTTTCCAACTGAGCATCAGAATTGCCTTTAGCAACTGTGTGCTGCACTAACCGGCTGTAACACCTTATGATTTTTCCATGCCCTACGCACTTTGTGGTTCACAAGCTGGAAAAAAGGTATACGCGCGTTAAGATGTCTACGCAATTGTTTGCCCAAGGAGCCATCCGTGCCAGCGTACGAAAAGGAAGTGTATGAGCTCGATTAACGCTGACGCCTCCTTTGCTCCTAACAACTACAAATCGAAACAGTGAAATCAAACAAGAAAGAAAGGGAAATGCGGTCGAACCACGTTTCGCTGGAGGCAGCAGGTGAGAATAACTTTCGTGCTCAACCACATCGACAGAGTAGGCGGCGTGAGGGTCGCGTTTGAGTACGCAAATCACCTGCAAAAAAGGGGCCACGACGTCTCTATCGTGCATCCTGCTGTGAATCTAACCTACCTCAAAAGACTCTCCGTTCTAGGCCTTGCAATTTGGGCCCTATCTAAAGTTATCACGTATATACGAAACGCGCTTCACAGGGATCGTCCGCAACCATTTACGACTCAAAGTACCCTAATCAAGATTCCGGCCCTTCACCCTCGTTTTGCGCGGTCAATCGAAAAAAACGTTCCTGATGCAGACGTTGTCATTGCGACGGCGTGGGAAACAGCATACGACATTGATAGATTCAGCGTCAAAAAAGGCCAGAAGGTCTACCTTATCCAAGCTTATGAAATATGGGACGTTTTGAACAACCTCGAGTGCTGGACGGAGGCAAAACGACTCAGGAGAGGCAATGACTCGCTAGCCCTCGCCATGGCAGACGTAATTCCAAAGCAGAGTCGCTTGCGGGAGTCGAAAACAGAGGTGGAGCGATCCTTTAGTCTCCCTCTGAAAAAGATCACGATAGCAAACTGGCTTAAAAAGCTCGTCGAAGACAAGTTTGGTGAACGAGTAGAAGGCGTCATTCCAGACGGCGTCAATTTCGACGTCTTTTTTAGAGAGAGCGATAGCCTCGAGGAGGACGAACACGTCAAGATTTTAATGCCGTATTCGCCAGCTCTGTCGAAGGGATTCAACGATGGTATCGAAGCTTTTAAGCTTATAAAAGCGCGATACCCGGACGCGCACTTTGCCGTATTTGGTCGTAAACTGCTGGTGAATGCGGAATTGCATAAGGTGCCCGAATGGGTAGAGTTTCACAATATTTATTCTGATACGCAACTGAGGGCGCTGTACAACGACTTCCACGTGTTTGTCCTCCCAAGTTGGCTCGAGGGTTTCGCTTTGCCCCCCATGGAAGCGATGGCCTGCGGGTGTGCAGTGGTTACTACTGATTCAAGTGGCTTCGCCGAATACCTAACGAATGGCGAAACCGCGTGCTTAGTGCCAATGCAGGAGCCCGATGCCCTCGCGCAGAGTGTATGCAAGCTGATTGAAGATGCGAACGAACGTCGACGAGTGGCAAACAACGGGTATGAATTCGTCAAGCGCTTCACGTGGGACGATGCAGCTGCGAAGCTCGAAGCAATTCTGAAAAACCTTAACGCTTAGCCATGCCTTACCTCCAGGCATCGGTACGGGTACCGATGGCGCTCTCAAGGTACTCGTTGTTCTTCTAGGCTTAACTCGCCTGCTCCTTTGCGCTTAAGTGGTGAGACAGTCGCAGTGCTGTTAGGCAGCCACAGCCAGAACGTTGATTGCACAACGTCGCTCGTCGATGCCATATAACCGCTGTCTCTGGCAAAAACGCCCTATGCGTGTGCTACCCACAGGGGCACGTGGTGCGCTTTGCATATCGCCGATAGAGATCTAAAGCTGCCTTACCCACCGTTGTTGGGATGGGACTTCCAATAGAGGCCGTCGTAATGCCAAAGGGCTGCCGCTGCAACGACGTCGATCACACCGCTCGTCGATGATGTCACAGCGGGGGCGAGGTCTGGTAGCCGCCGATGAGGCCCCTAGCGTGTTACGCATACGTTCGGTGCCAGAGTGCCTGGTCTGAGCCGATGACAAAGACGTCGAGGTGCCCTGCAGCCTGTGAGCTTGAGGCGGGTCCGGTGGTGGGGGCGAGTTGTCCGCTGAGGGATTCCCAGGAGGACCAGGCGCTGTTGTTGTAGGACCGGTGCCAGAGTGCGTTGTCGCTGCCGCGAGCGAAGACGTCGATACGTCCATCAGCCCAGGAGACAGCGGCGGGTGAGGAGGTGAGGTAGCCGCCGAGGAATTCCCAGGAGGACCAGGCGTTGTTGTTGTAGGACCGGTGCCAGAGTGCGTGGTCGCCGCTGCCGATGACAAAGACGTCGAGCCGTCCTGCAGCCTGTGAGCTGACGGC
>PMYA01000177.1 GCA_003170935.1 Methanobacteriota archaeon | reverse complement strand
GTGAGTATCATTTGGTTTATCTACGGATACCCCATGGTTTTTGGCGCAGATATCCACGGATTTATCGGCGCTCCAGGTAACTTCTTCTTCAACAACGTTGTAGAGTCAAACACGCTGGTAGGGACGATACCAACGAGCGTTTACGCGGCTTACCAAATGACGTTCGCCGCGATCACCGTCGCGTTGATCTCTGGCGCATTGATCGGACGATTAAAGTTCGGTGCATGGATGCTCTTTGTTCCTTTGTGGGCCACCTTTGTCTACCTTCCCATTGCACACTGGGTCTGGGGTGGTGGCTGGCTCTCACAGCTTGGCGCACTTGATTTCGCAGGCGGCACGGTGGTACATATCAACAGTGCAGTCGCAGCCCTCGCGCTTATCTTGCTGTTGAAGGGTCGCAAGGATCAACGTTTATTACCTCACCAACTGGGGTATGCCATCATGGGTGCCGGCTTGCTTTGGTTCGGGTGGTTCGGCTTCAATGCAGGATCAGCGCTCGCGGCTGGACAGCTTGCAGGATCGGCGTTTATCGTCACTAACACCTCCGCTGCTGCGGCCATGCTTGCGTGGATGCTGATTGAGTACCTTCGATTCGGCAAAGTGACGATGTTAGGCGCTGCCACAGGTATCGTTGCCGGACTGGTCGCAATTACGCCGGCAGCAGGGTTCGTCAATATTCCCGCAGCGATTGTTATTGGTTTTGTAACGTCATTCGTATCATACTCAGCCATTGCCTTTATTAAACCGCGACTCGGTTACGATGACGCGTTAGACGTGTTTGGTGTGCACGGGTTCTCGGGCATTTGGGGGGCACTGGCTACAGGAATCTTCGCAAGTCCTTTCATAAACGCCCTCGGCACTGGTCTAGTTTATGGCAATCCAATGCAGTTGGTAATACAAGCTGTCGCAGTTGCCGCTACGTTCGCTTACTCGTTCGTCGCGACATTGATTATCGGAAAGGTCATTGACCTAACTATCGGATTACGTGTGAGTGATAAAGAAGAGGCCATTGGTCTGGACCAAGCGCTCCATGAGGAGTCTGCGTACCATATTTGACCTTCCATCTAGGCGCTCACGAAGAGAGGTTCAGAGGTTCAAAAATGAAGAAAATAATGGCTATAATTCGGCCAAATAAGCTCCAAGTTGTCAAGGAGGCGCTCGACGAGATCGGCATTCCTAGCATAACGGTAACAGAAGTAAAAGGTCGCGGCAAACAGAGAGGGGTTATTGAAATCTATCGCGACCGCGAGTATTGTATAGATCTCCTTCCGAAACTCGAGATTAACATCGTAGTTTCTGATGATAAGGTCGATACGGTTGTCGAAACGATTGCAAAGGCAGCACGCACCGGGGAGATCGGAGATGGCAAGATCTTTGTTATGCCGGTAGAGGAGGTCGTTCGAATTCGGACAGGAGAACGTGGCCACGACGCGATATAAGCGTTGCAGTTAACGAAGGCAAGCATCGTTTGTATTTTTTGACAGAAGATACAAATAGTGCTTAAGCTTGCTTCGGGCTGGTCGGACGTGAAGAAACGCTCTTCTATGCCCCAGTCGCGAGAGAGGAGCCCCGATGCGGGGCCCTCTTTCTATTGCTACCCGCACCGAAACAACCTGACGATATAAAGCTGGAGATTTGAAGCTTTAGGGTCAAAACGACCTCCTCGTATGATTACGCAAACTTGATACTGGCACAAGCCATAGCGCCACGCGCCGAATATAGGTAAAGAGGCACCGACCACTCAGAAAGAGTACCGCTCAATTTCGTTGCAAGCATCTTTTGCTTAAGATCTGTCCTCTCCCTCGGGTTCTACAAGAATTATCGCACACATTTGTCGCAATATGAGTCTGCCGGTATCTTCCGATTCTGCAACGCGGATCTTTGGGTGGAAAAACAGGCTTTGAGGTAAGGCATCCGCCCTTTTTTAAACTTTGTTCCGCCTTTTATCGCACAAGATCGACCGGGATTATCTCTTCGTGAATTGCCGTCGATAGAACGACGCCTGCAACCCCGAGATCCTCAAGCTTGTCCAGCTCTTCGCTGTTCTTTATTCCGCCAGCGACGATAATCGGGTGCCCTGAGACCCCTATAACTTTCTCGATAAAATCAAAGTCAACGCCCTGCTTCGTTCCTACCAAGTTCATATTCAGCAAGAGAATTGCACGAATTTTATAAAGATTCATCCTTTCGACTACTTCAAGAGGATCTCCGGACAGTGCGGGATCCAGGGACGTCGCGCTTCCATCCTTCACGTCTATACTCACTGCGACTCTCATCGACTGTGCTGCACGAATCACGTCGAGGCTTCCCGTTTCGGTACCGATAATAGCGGTTTCGCCAATCTGCTCGGCCTCTCGAACGTCATCAAGCTTCCGAATCCCGAGGTCAACGAGCGTTGTTGTGCGTGTGCTAAGGCGTTTGATGATAAGTGAATTACTTCCCAAGCCGAGGATCCTATCCAGGTCCGCTATGTACGTCCTCCTCGGCTTGATAGTATCAATCACGTTCAACGGATCTGACGTCCTGCAGATCTTGCTATGGCGTTCAATAGGTTCGTACCGCTCTCGGTCGCCCTGATAGCCTTTTACGACAATCCCGCCTCGAATGTCCATCGCGAAGATAATTTCCATCTCTCCTCTCCTCGTTTAGGATATCGTCCGCATGGGAAAAACGTGTTGGTCTCGCTTTGCTTCCTTTAGGTGCCCGAAAGCGCGGCGGAGGCACACGCTGAAACGTCTGCGTGTCGCAGGAAGCACCGCGTGTCCGAACAAGCAGGGTCAGAGCCGGGCCAAAAGCTCCTGTTTCTTGGCCGCGAACTCCTCATCGGTGATGACCCCCTGCTCTTTCAGGTCGGCCAAATTACCCAGCAATTTGCACGGGTCGGCGGCCTGCCCTTTTCCGCCTCGTCGTGCTTCGAATGCCTCTGTGAATCCGGCACCGATTATGGCAATTGGAATGGCAAAAGTGGCTATGCCTAAGAACATTGCAAAAACTGCCAAGGATTGCCCGAGCGCGGTCGTAGGCACCAAATCGCCGTAGCCTACGGAGGTCAGAGTTTGCGCCGCCCACCACCCTGCAGCAGGAATACTCGAAAAACCGCGCGGGTCTGAGGCATGCATAATAATGAACATGAAACTTGAGAACGTTATCAGCAAGATTACGTCGATTGCCAGCGCAGTAACGAGCTCGTTTTTTTTCGCTTTCAAAACATCGATAACAAAGCTGAACACACTAGAGTACGTGAGCAACTTTAGGATGATGAGCATAATCGCCGCGTTTATGAACACCTCTGCTCCTGGAAAGAACGGCCTGGCATAAAAAGGCACGATGACAAGCAGATTTATGAGCAGAGATGTTGTAAACAGGCATTTTAGCCTGCCTTTGATTGGACCTTTAAACCGCGGATCTACCGTGCACGACCACACACGGAGCAGCAGTTCGATGGTAAAAACTACGATTGCAAAGGCAAAAACTGCGTTAAAGAGGTTGTGATATCGTTGGTATACATCGGGGTAGCTGGCTAGTATGACGACAAATACGAGTATCCAGATCAATGCCATCAAAAAGAAGCGTACGCGCGTAGCTCTGGAAGCATCCCCGTGACGCGCTGCAACGATGCGGGCGTCGCCTACTGGGATGGGCTGAAAGATCGCATATACACGGTGCTTCAGTTCGTCATTCTGTTTGGACATGCTCAGCTGCGAGGTTTTGAATCGAGATAGTGCACCCAATAGTGAACGTCAATTTGCATATAAATGCGTTGTGATCTTCCAGGAGCGCTGTTCCGCGTTTAAAGTCGCGGGGGATGGCAGCTTATCACTTTCTCTGTTCTGGGTTTGTCACCTGTTTGAAAAGTCAAGCTTAAGTTATGGTACTCGCTGACGAAGAGGCGTATGAAGATCTGGATGTGAGGTGGCGGCTGTTACGAAAGCTCCCCGTTGATTCCGAGGCTTGGCTCCGACGTGCTATATGGAGAGCAAATTTATGGACCGCGTTACGACCACGCTCAGATACACCAAAAAGAACTTTTCATGCAGTTGCTTCGAGATGTTTGCAGCTCGATACCGCAACCAGAATACACGTTTGGCAGGCCGAAATTGCCGCTATCGGATATGGTGTTTGCTTCTGCTCTGAAAGTATTTTCGACGTTCTCTCTGCGGCGGTTTACGACAGACATGAAAATGGCGCAAGAGCAAGGTTTGATTGAGAAAGTGCCTTACTACACGACTGTTGCGCGATGCATGGAGAATCCAGAGCTGACGCCTATTATTCAAGAGCTGATTACCGTAACGAGCTTGCCGCTAGCCTCAGTTGAGACCGACTTCACGATAGATAGCTCAGGGTTCGGCACCTCGCGGTTTGTCAAGTGGTTCGACCACAAATACGGCAAGGATAAGGAGTATAGGACGTGGATAAAGGCTCACTTAATCTGTGGGGTCAAAACGAACATCGTTACTGCCGTTGCACTCACAATGACAAGTGAGCACGATTCTAAGTTTCTGCCTGAGTTGGTTACGCAGACGGCTAAGAATTTCACTGTCAATGAGGTTTCAGGAGACAAAGCGTATTCTTCGAGAAAGAACTTACAGCTCATTGGCGATTTGGGAGCTACGCCTTATATCCCATTCAGAAAGGGAACGACGGGAAAGTCTCACGGCTCAGTTATGTGGAAGAAGATGTACCACTACTTCGAATACAAAAATGCAGGGTTCTTGGAGCACTACCACAAGCGAAGCAATGCAGAGACCACGTTTCACATGATAAAGAGCAAGTTTGGGGATTCGGTAAGAAGCAAGACGGAAGTGGCGCAGGTTAATGAGGTGTTGCTAAAAGTGTTGTGTCACAACATTTGCGTCGTGATTCAAGAGATGTTCGAGCTTGGGATTGAGCCGGATTTTTTCGGCTCTTAAACCTTTTTTTTCAGTGGTAGTACCTTAAAATAGATTAGCACTTAACGTAATGTGGAGGTTTAAAATGGATATTCCAATGGATGTTTATCCTGAACCTAAATCACATACCGCTGCGGTATTAATATTCAGTGGAGAAAAAGAGGCATTTAACCCCTTTGTGATAGACCATGGAAACGACAATTACGTTTGTGGTAAATGTAGTGCCGTTTTATGTAAGAACATTATTCACGGTTCAGTTAAAAATC
>PMYA01000023.1:1794-4583 GCA_003170935.1 Methanobacteriota archaeon | reverse complement strand
CGCCTCGATAATACATACATGGATATCCTTGTGAAATACAGTATACAGGTAGCCCAAAAATAAAAGAATACTAACGAATGCATAATAATATGAGGATATTATTAAAACGAAGGTGACAGAGGCGACGCAGGACGATACGCGGACTAACATAATCGCTTTACAGTATATATTGTAAGGGTAAACAGATAATGCTAAAAGACGCGGTCAAGCACGTGAGCGTTAGCGGATGTACGCCTGCACAAGAACGCGAGATACAAGATCGCCTTAAAATGGTGTGGGTGATAACCGAGACTTTGTTAGGAATATGTATAGACCTCTTCGAGCCGGGAGTGTTAACTATGACGCCGGGGATTACGGATGCACGCCAGCAAGGTATTATTAAACCCGGCGCGCTGTTTAAGCGTCACTTTAGCGGCGACTACGGCGAGATTGACGATGAAGATAAGCGCATAAATGAACGCAGTATTAAAGACGGTTCGTGCATCGTAAGCGGGTATGATACCGACGCCGGTCGCGTGCTTATTATTACTGACCCTAAGAGCGAATTTACCCTATTGCCGGATTACATCGAGGGGCATCGCGCGTTTACGACTATGATCTTAGCGGAAGAATATTTGGATGGTATCGCGGCGCGCGAGGGAGTTGACGTCAAATGAGGTGGCATCAAATGTTGGCGCGCTTTTGTTGTGTATATCTTTCAACCAGTTGTATTCCCCTCAGGAATTTTCTATTTTGATATGAGTATTACGGTTCACCAGCAGGTTATACGCGTCGTGCTGCCTGTTATACCGCACCAGGACATTCCTCAGTTCAAGAATTGAGCCATAGGGTGCTGATGTGATCAGGTCATTTTCCGGAGTGCTATGATACGAAGGCAGGACGGCGTATACTGGTTTCTTCGCAGTCCCGTCACACAGCTTGAAAACGTGGGATCGGGCGTCTCCGAGTTCGGCGGACATCTTTATGCCGGCGACGTTGATCCGTTTTCCTACATGCAGGTGCAGTTTGGAAAGCCGGAGGAATCTGGATCCGGCAGACAGGTGATACGATTTCCGTTTCAGTGTATCCTTACGCAGGATCGCATAACTGTACTTGATATCGGTATTCACGTACCGGTATGATTCTTCGCAATTGGCGAGTGTCTCCATCAGCCGGGGAAGTCTGATTGCCGGTGCGGTCTCAAAACTCCAGCATCGCGGAGCGGTGCAAGTCGAACCCCAGAGGAATGAACATGGGCTAAACATGGAGAGCCCTTTTTTCAGGAGCGTAATGGTAAGAGTACGCATCCGGATCGCGTTCTCTTTATCCGCAGGTTCGACAATCAGGATCGAACCATCGGGAGCGAGCCGTTCAGAGAGCTGTGTGACAATTTCAGCTTGTACATCGGTAGTGGGATCAACGAGCTCGTTGAGGAAATTGGAGAAGATTAACAGATCGAACGTATCCGGAAGTGCAACGCGGTCAATATTCCTGATATCAGTTTTAACGGGAGGCTTGACTGAAACCCTGCCTCCCGGGGGGACACATGCATTGCGCAGATAGACGAACGCCTCGATATGTTCTTCGGATCTCTCTAGAGACCATATAGTCGCGCGTGCGTCATCAAGCCGTGAATAGAAATCTGCAATGGCAAGAGGGACAACCCCCGGTCCTGTTCCGATGTCAAGTATATTCATACTTTTTTTCAGCAGCCCATCGCCTGCGAGCATCTTGAGCAGGTACTCTGTCTGCATAAAATAGACGGGGAAGTGGTAGGCGAGATATCCGAGTACACTGTAACCTTTCGTGTACTGTAATGACCGTTTTTGTGCTGGTTTCCAGTAATCGTCTTTCTGGGCCACAATTGCCCGGCGGAGCCTTTCGATGACGACTGGATCATTCCATTCTCTTCCTACCTTTTTTGTAATGTACTCTTCAATACTCTGCGCAAGGACGTNNCACCGCCATAGGTTCGTCAAGGTAAGGAAGAACCTCAGACAGGAAAAATGCCGATTTTAAAGCGGCCACATATTTTATCGTCGAGATAAGTTGTTTTTCTGCCATGAGTTGCCGGTTATTTGTCGATGGGCGATATACAGGCGTTGCGCTATGGTCGTTACTTTAGTGAGCTATTACAAAAACTTGTAGCAGGAAGGCTAAGGTACGCACCATCCCATTATAACTAAGTTCACGGAGGTAAAAAATTGAAAGAGGTGCCATTCACAGCGACTGACATGACGACGGGGTACATCACGGGCGCGGGTACGGTGTGAGGGAGTTCTACAAAGAGAGTCGTTATTGTATCATTAATTTGTATAGTGGCGCGTTGCAGCGTTACTTCTAAGACATGCCCACCGTGAGTGTTATCTGCGGTGAGAAAATGGAAGTGCCAACCGGGGCGCAGATATCACTCGAGTACTAAGGCGAAAAAAAGCCTATGATAGTGCCTGTGACGTTGTGAAGTTCAAAGACTGATTGGTTTTTTAACGCGTCAGAAAGCGGAGGATACGGCATTACTTGCTTCGTCGGGCTACGCACTTCTAGGTAAGTGCATTCCCCCGTTATTTTTACCACGTAGCACATGTTTTTCGTCGGCAACTGCTGGTCTAGGTAGTGCTGCAGCTCAGAATAGTTCAAAGAGCCGTTTGAAGCTTCGGAGAATACCAGTTGTCTGTCAACCTCGAATGACGTCACGTCTGCAAAAGGAGTTTTCATTGAATCGTTGGCGAGGTAAGCGTTTCCATCGGATTTGATCTGATAGAACGTGCTATTTAAAAAGACCATCTCACCATCGAGGGCGTCAAAGGTGC
>PMYA01000023.1:0-1739 GCA_003170935.1 Methanobacteriota archaeon | reverse complement strand
GTACGCTGCCATAGCACTAGCGACCAGCGCCACGATTGCTATTATCGAGAGCGTGCTTCTCTGCATGGCTTCTGCGGGAGATCCAATATGTGTGCACAAATGTGCGATATCTACCTTAACTCTCTAGCTTGAGCAGGCTGAAGTTTAGAATACACTATATACGGCTCCAAGAATTCCGAAGATTCCTCTAATTATCCAAAAAAATGTTTTGCTTATTTAAGTCCCCTAAGGTCAATTATGACTCTGTGTCGCACTAGCGTAACACAAAATGACGATAGGTTGTGGAGAGGTGCGCGATGGCTTAAGCTTTGTCTTTAGCTGTACTTCAGCGGGGGTGCGTTACACGAAAAACCCGATCTCAGCGCGTAGCACTGTTTGACCTAAACCTGCCTAGTGTCCAGTTAGAAGGACTCACGGAAGATTAAACAAAGCACGCCAGAGGGGCCTATTGCTTGCTCCTACGTGAAGTAACTGTCGGCATCCGCTGCCTGAACACGTGTATGGTTGTATATGAAAAACTGAGGAGGCGTTTCTTTTACGGCTTGAGTCTCAATTGCAGATTCTTAATTGTAAGGTTTAGTGCTGGCTCTACTCTCTGATAATGTAAGGAACTCTATCCTAGCCCTGTTTCAGCTCTTTTATCCGTTCTTCTGCAGGAACTGCCTCCGACCATGCGTTCTCAAATGAGGTGAGGAGGTACTCCGCATAGGCAGGACTGTCGCTCCAGAAAGCAGTGATAGGAGTATCAAGCGTATATTCTTGGACGCCTATATTCATCGCACTAATACTCTGCTGCTTATCGCCTAAGAGCATGAAGACTTCGTGGATCTGATCACTATGACGCAGGTCTTCACCGATATCCAGCTGTATCCGCGCCCGTTCTATGTTTACACGCGATATGGGCACAATACCCCTGACCATCCCGCCGTTTTGTATGAACAGCTTGGTGCTCTGCATAGATCCAAAAGTGCCGGCGAGTTCTGCGTACTGACTGGCAGGCGGAGCTGAGGGTAGATCCTACTGTTGCCTTTTACCTAGCCAACTTTAACGTCGGCGATGTGTGTGAATTGGTTTGTCATAGAANNATAGATCCAAAAGTGCCGGCGAGGAATAACAATGAAGGAGGGGTAAGAAAGACAATCTCTTCCTTGGCGGATTCAATTATCTCAATAATTACTGCGAGAACGTCTTTAACACTATTAACAACCCTACCGATAGGCATGAATAGTCATATCAAAAATAGCATATAAATAGGTGCGTGACAAGACGGTGTCACGCGGCATTGTGAAAAAAGAGGGAAGTTAAGGTCGAAATATTTGCATTGTGCTTGATCTTCTTGTTGGACGCCAAGTCTCGGCCGCGATGTGCCCAGAGAGAACGAAGTCCGTTTAGACGTGTCCAGTGATCTATAAAACGCTACGTCATAAGTTAAGCCACCAATCACCACTTGCTCCTCATATCCTACAAATTCAGCCCCTGGGATAGATTCAGGAGGGATTCTGTAAAAAATATATTCACGATATTTTTAGAAGAATATTTCTTCTTTTGAGAATCTTACTTTGGGCATTGGTTTATCTGCTGCATATCCTAGCGGTACAATTATGGTAGGCATCAGATTATCTGGAAGGTCTAGGATTTCAGAGTAAGCTACCGGATTAAAGCCCTGCATTGGGCAAGAATCAATTCCTAAAGATTTTGCAGCATAAATTGCAGTTATAGCTGGAATAAAAGTATTATGC
>PMYA01000082.1 GCA_003170935.1 Methanobacteriota archaeon | reverse complement strand
TCACCGTTAACTACTACCACGCGTACATCCTTGACGTTGCCAGTAAATGCGACACCAAAGATGCTTATAACGAGCAAGGGGGCAATAAAAATGAGCGCGAGCTGCCGGCGATCGTTCTTGAGATCTCGCAAGACGCGTTTCGTCACCGCAAAGGCGCGCGACGCCTTCATTGCACTCCCTCGGTTCCTGCGTACGCCAAAAATGCGTCTTCGAGCGAATCAGTGTGCGTCAACTCAAGGAGTTCCCGTGGTGAGCCTTCGGCGATGAGGCGCCCCTCACGCATAAAACCGATGCGATCACAGTGGCGCGCCTCATCCATGTAGTGCGTCGTGATGAGCATCGTAATCCCGGCATCGCGCAACCCCTCAAAGTAGCGCCAGAACGAGGCGCGCAGATCGGGATCCACGCCAACAGTTGGCTCATCAAGAAACAGGAGTCGCGGTTGGTGCAGTAACGTGCAGGCGAGGGAGATGCGGTGTTGCATGCCACCACTCAGTTGATCGATAAGCACATCCTTCGAAGCCTCGAGATCGACGAGCTTGAGAAGCGCCTGTTCGCGCGTCTCAATTTCCCTTTTGCTGAGGCCAAACACCTCCCCATAAAACGCGAGGTTTTCGTGCACCGTCAGATTACGGTACAGTGCCAGCTCCTGCGGCATATATCCGACGCTCGCCGCCATTCCGGGATCGGGTACCTTCGTACCGAGCACGTACGCTTCTCCCGACGATGGACGCAGCAATCCGCAGAGGATTTTAATGGCTGTCGTCTTCCCAGCCCCATTTGGACCGAGCAACCCGTAGATCTCACCATGCTTAACGCGAAGGGACAGATTGTTGATGGCTTTAAATCCCCCAAAGTCCTTTTCAAGGTTGCGAACGCAAACATCGTCCTTCATGCAGACTCCCGCCTCCAGCCCATTTTTGATCGACAATCGCTGACGTTTGTGGCTCGCGGCGCCTCTCGCGGCCGCCCTACAGGCTTGCTGACGTCATTTATGAAGCTTCTTTAAATACTTTCCTTCGTCAGATAAGCCGTTTAAGGTCAGAGCGTCGGTAAGATTAACTTTGAGCTAGACGGCCAAGATATCCGGCTTGGGGGTCTCCTTTGAAGCGACTCACCACGGCATGCACGACCCCGTTTGCGTGATTGAGACTGTCAATAACGCTGCGCTGGCGAAGTGCCTTGACTAATTCTTTCATCTTCCTTATTATAGACTCGTTGATAGAACCATTAATCTTGATGCATCTAGGAGCGAGCTTGCGCCTCCGTCAAAGCGACTTAACGAGCTGAAGCGCGCAGAGTTAATCGATCCATTTGGTTACTTTGCCGGCATCAGGACGTTCCACAGGCGAAAGGCGCTTCATGGGATAGCCGATGGCACATCCATTGGTTCCAAATTCGCCGTAAGGGATGCCTAGCACTGTACAGAACTCCCTATCCTGTCCCATCTGAGCAGTCGCTGAAACAAGCTGAAATCCCAGCCCCAAGGCAGTTGCCTTCAGCCACATGTTCTCCAGACAGTGAGCGAGTGATTGCTGCTCGACAGGCGGGATGCCTCTCCGTTCTGCCACGACGATGTAGTAAGGGGCGGTGCCGATGCCTGGTATACCCACCTCTGCGAGCCGCTCCAGTCTTTTTACAAACCCCTGGCCTTGGTCTTGCGAGGATGGATTAGCCGCCAGTTCATCGCTCAGCTGTTCCGCCATGCGCTGCACTTGCCGCTTCCCAAGCGCCGCGACGTGTGCAAGTTGAGGGCTCCCTCCTTGGAACACGAAGAATCGACGGAAGTCTTGTCCAGCAACAGCCTGCGCTGCGTAGGGAGCGAGCAATCCCGCCCGTATGATTTTCATAATATCCTCTTTTGGCGGAATATCTGGCGCGAACGACCTCACTGAACGCCGTGATTCGAGGATTCGGTCAAGGATCGCATTATCCTGTTCGGTAAAGGGTGAAACGTGCGTCATGCGTGATAGTAGGCGCTCACGGGTATTAATACGGTTTATGTCTCAGCGTGGACGTCCGGCGATTGAACCTGGATACAAGCACGCGGGGATTAGCTTTGACAGAGAATTTGTAGTCCACTATCCCAGTGCAGAACAAGGGGCAATGGCGTGGTTTTGCGGGACGAGATCGGGACGAGATACCGATAAGATCAAGGAGGCTAATCTGTCATTGATCAACTTTGTTGCAGTGCATGTGCCCACGATTGAAGGAGTAACGGTCGCGTTTGAGTGTAGAGTAGTCGGGCAATTCGAGATAGGGGATCATACGGTATTTGTGGGAGAAGTCGTTGCCATACGCAGTGAGCTGCAGACGGCTGAACACTTATATGTCACGTCGAATACGAATTCTTTAGCTTAGAGGGTGGACGTGTCCCTATTAATACGCCGTCCTTTGCGGCAGAGAATTGACAGAAAACGTCACAATAGCTCAATTTAGACCTACGGCTTGTTGGTGCTTGTCTTTGCACGGTTCAGCGTCACAAGATTCGTGTTCTTCGGCGGTACAACTCGTACGTTGACAAAGTGTGAAGAGTTCACATTCGATGAATTTGCCTGTAACGATGTCGTCCGTGCGTAGAACTTATTGCCCGACAAAACCAAGAACTACTGCATAGTCAAGAGCAACCATTTGAGCTTCCGGTTGTAAAAAAAGCGCCGAGGACAAAACGACGGATAAAAGACCTGATAGGTGAGCTACACGCTAGTTGAACTCCTCGCTTTTGGTTTCACGGCTTTTCTTGTGGGTTTCTCTGGTGCAATCGTACCAGGCCCAATGCTTACAGTCTCAATGGCTGAGGCAGTCAAAAAGGGTTACCGGGCGGGTACGAGCGTCGTTTTCGGTCACGTAATAGTCGAGACTGGCATGATCGTGCTACTCGCTCTCGGGCTTAGCCAGATCATAGGACTAAAAACGCCTTTTATCGTCATATGCATAGTTGGAGGGGTAGTTCTTGTCTTTATGGGCGTTAAGTTGATTAAAAGCGGCCGAAGGAGTGCCTCCATCGAGATAACCGAAGAAGAACCAAAGTTCACACATGGCCCTATCTACAGTGGGATAATAACGAGCTTGTCTAATCCGTACTTCTTCATGTGGTGGTTTACGGTCGGGGCAACTTTTGTGTTCGAAGGTCTGAGACTTGCCGGTTTAGTAGGGTTAGCTACATTCCTCATTGGCCATTGGGCGTCAGATTTCTCCTGGTATGGGTTCGTTTCTTTCTGTACGGAAAAAGGTACGGCCGTTGCAGGAGACAAAGCCTATCGGTTTATACTGATAGGTTGCGGAGCTTTTTTATCATTACTTGGGTTAGTTTTCGTTTACAGCGGCTTTGCTACTATTTGAACGCTCCTCGAAGAATCTCTACAAACGAAAACCAAATGAACTGTGACTTAATGAATGGCAGGAGCGTTTGTAAGCTAATTTAGGTCAAACGCAGCTTTGCAGCGAATGGCTTCAAGCTTGTCGTGCTAGCTGGCAGGTACTCTTCCAATACACACCAGCTCATTTGAAACATTAAATGAGGAATCGAAAATTATTTCACCCAGACTGCTAAACGTGCGCCTGATGGTTGTCACGTCTGCGATTGGGCTGCTTGTTGTGGCAATTCTGGGTTTGATTTTGCTTTACGTTCTGGTAAAACTCGGGGTCAGATTTGGAAAGTATTTGGCAATTAATTCGATAGTTGGCATCATCGTCCTAATTATAGCTAACTTTTTTTTAGCTCACTATGGGCTAATGGTTCCTATTAACCTTGTTACCATCCTTGCGTGTGCATTGGCTGGAATTCCTGGAGCTTTGCTCGTAATACTGTTGGTCCTGCTTGGCATTCCTGTTTGAATGCCCGTGAATGACTCTCGATTTGTGATCAAACAATCCAGCGGCGATTTTTTCACACTACTATATTTTTAATAAGATGACAGTTGTTTGCTGCACACTATTAACGATTAAGATCTGCCAATTTAGAGGATGGCTGAGTCGCATCTGAGGTTTTTTGA
>PMYA01000047.1 GCA_003170935.1 Methanobacteriota archaeon | reverse complement strand
TATAGCGCCCTCCGGGCAATCCCCTATGCAAGCCCCTAAACCATCACAAAATAAATCACTGACAACTCTTGCCTTCCCATCAATTAGTTGTAAGGCACCTTCAGGACATCCAGTAACGCAACTTCCACAACCAGTGCATTTTTCTTCATTAATTCGGATGATATCTCTTTTCATTACCAATTCACTGTATCCGATGATTTTTTTTCAGGGCCTATACCCCTTATTATTGTTAAAGTAACGCAGAAATGATTTATAAGCTCCGTATTACGAGCTCTGAGTCTCCCGCTTAAAAAAAAGATGGCTGCGACTTCGTCTAATGACACGCGCAGCCAAACGTAATACTTTTGTTTTACCAGGCCGGTTCAATGCGCCCTTGGGCATCTGGACGATAAGGCGCCCATACTAAAGACACCAGCTGGACAACGATGTCGGTTTTTTGGGCGAAATCGCTACGGGCTCAAGTTCCTCATTAGCAGGATCGATCTTAGCCTCTAGCGCATTCGTTTCTTCTTGAAATTGGGCGTTCAAATCATCTAGTTGTCTTTGATATTCGGCGACAGTCTCTTGGGCACGGCCGATATCGCCTGCCTGTTCCATCGAGCGTCCGGCCCGACTCATAGCAGTACCAGCCCTGCCGATCGTAGACGCACTCATCGCTTTTCGCCCCTTAAAAGCGCCTAACAGCGTCGCTCCCACCGAAACGGCGGTCTGCATCTTAGCTTGCGAGGCTTGCGCTGTCTCTCGCTCAACGGCTTGCTGAGCCTTACGGACCTTCTCCTCCAAAGTAGCTATCTTAGGGGCGTACTTCTTGCGCAAAGCGCCGGCTGCTTCGTCGCGTTTCTCTCGAGCGGCCTGTTGAAGGCGAATGCGAAAATCGCGTTCTTCTTCGCCTGGATTGGATACCAGCCCCCGTGCTAGGACTGCGGTACAGTTCTAATTTTTGGTTGCCATAAACCCAGGCAACGAAGTCCCGGCTCCAGTTTGCATAATTTTTCGGCGTGAAAGCCGGGCGGGGCAAATCGCCAAACCCCACCAAACCTAACGTCCATCTCATCCACAGTGGTAGTAAACTCTTTTTGGCCCCACCATTGCCGTATCAGATTTGGATTAGTGCACGCGTTAAACACGAGCTCTCGCGGCGCGTCGAATATACGAGTGATAATAACCTCGTGTCCTTTTGGAGCTGCGGTTACAGTAAAACGATTATCTTCTGTCATTTGTTGGACACCTCCTTGATCTATAACGACAGTAAAAACTAGCATTTATACTGGGCTAAACATGCAAAAGTTGTTATAAACGTTCACATAGCTTTCAGATATTCTTTATGTTGCCTCGGTCAATAGGTGCTAAGGCCGTTTAGCTACCTCGTTTGCACGAAAGGGTCGATGTTTGTGCGTGTAAGTTCGTTATTGTTTTGACTTCCTTAGTGTTTGGTTAACGGCCTTAGTACTGATTACCGTTTTTAACTATGATTAGCGCAACTTCGTTAGTGAAATAACAGCTTTAAACATCGAGACTTCTCCCGACGCTTAACACGGAGGCGACGGTCTGTTGGTCGAAAGGAATTCTTAAAAAGTCGTACTTTGTGACAAAAACGGAATTGTGCTCTTATTGATAAGATCGTCACGATCTTGCCGAATAAGTCGGGCAGAGTTTTAGGCTCAGTAAAAACGAGGATCGATGCTCTCGTGAAAGATATGATAGTTGGAGTGGCGCTTAGTTGCGTATAAACCAGTACCACTCCAAATAGTTGTTAGGGCGACATGCCTTAACGGTTTCCCTCATTGCTTACAGCTGCCATGTCGGATACCGCGCAAACGGGGGACTGTATACATTCAAATGCTGAACGAAGGCTTATTGCAGTGATCCGAGTGGTTAGATTGCTATATAGTTACGTCCTAAAAAATTAATAAACGCTCGCGTTTGACGTTTGTCTCTATTTAGTGGGGGTCATCACGAGTACTAACGGCGTATCAATTTGTGAATTTGGCATAGTCGTAACACTAACAAGCGTGTTTCCTGAGAGACCGTACCATATGTTGAGGTTGGCATCTCCGGTGTTGCCTGCGTCGTAGGTCGCATATCCTTGTGATTGGTAGGAGTGAACTAGTTGGTCCTTCAGGATAAGTGCCTCTGAATAGTTGCTCGTAGGGTACACTTGCGTATTGTACGTCTGGCCATTCTTAACAAGTGTACCTGTATAGGCCGTTCTTCCATTTATGGTGACCTTCTCAAATGGAGAAGCAGTTGAAAGTCCTGCACCTAGACTCACTGTGTTCAGTCTGCTCGTATAATCAGGCAACGAGGATTGTGCGGATGACGGCGAGACCGTTGTATTTGTCGTCGCGGTTGCTGTTACGGACGGTGACGCCGTAGGACTTGGCGTAATGCTTATAGGCGATGATTCGATAGAAGGGGTCGCTATCGATTTATTTGCAGTTTGAAGAGAAGCAGATATAGCTCCTACTACGATAAACAGTGACAAAACTGCTAGTACGGCATAAATAAGATATCGCTTCTTAAAGCGAGGAGCAGTCTCGAGAGGAGCTTCGTACGGCGGTTCTGAATCTAAGGACTTCTCTAATGGAGGCGGCGGCGGAGGAGTCGCTTGCGTTGTTTCTGAAGAAGGGATAAACGAGTTACCGCAGTCTACACAGAGTGCAGCGTACGGTTGGTTCTTCGCTCCACAGTTCTCGCAAATTTTTTCGTTGCTCATAACGCGCTCCTTGAAATAAACCGGACGAAGAAATAGAACGAAAATGCCTTTTTATAGTCTAATATCTACTGGATCACACACAAAACTTAAAGATATCGATTTTATATTCCCAGTTACCGTTTTTTAAAAAATATTTGCAGCAATCTGCGTCGTCGCGGTTTTCTTAGGTAGATAAGTGTTGCGTTGATCTAAGTCGCGCGCGTTTCTCTGACTCTTGTAGTCTCGAAGTTGAGAAAATTTGGCAGAAAGAGAGCCTATACAACTGGAGATCACACGCCCATAAATAAATACTGAACTCTACAATGCGAAGAAAACGCGAACCTGTTTGTCAATCACCTTTTCAGCGTTTTTGCCGGTTTCCATTCTAAGGCTAGTTAGCCTTTATGACGCCGCATTGTTGAACGTTGCGTTAAATGTTATTACCACGTCGTCAACTTGGATTATGTAACTTGCAGGAGCTGTTGGGGAGTCGCGCTCCATTTTTATATATGAATTCGTGCTTGGTAGGCTTTGTGTAATATTGAGGTAGTTCTTATGCTCATTAAGCGAGCTCGCGGTTGTTAAAGCCGGGAAACCAATCAGCTGTGCAGCGCTGGTGGCATTATAACCTTGACTGATGGTACTGATATATTCGTTTGCTTTTGCAATAGATCCTAATTTTGTATAATTTGCAGTATAGTTGAGGCTTCGATTCTGGTTGCTCATCTTGTAAGTCACCATAGCGGTTGTAGCGTTGACCCATTGGACTGATTGGTTCAACGATCGAACCCACTGCGCGCTATTGTACGCTTGCAGATCGTCGCTGATGACTGCTTGGATCACTGCATCGTGGCTTGTGCCGCCAGACGTTGATTGTGCGCTCTGGTTCGTGTTCGAAGTGCATCCGGCAGCTAACACACTAGCGATTATGGCCATAGCAATCAGGATGGCGACTTTCGATTTCATAACTGTAATTAAACATAGATATTATAATTAAGTTTTCTATTTGATGAACGCCGAGCTGAACGATCATTTTTTT
>PMYA01000098.1 GCA_003170935.1 Methanobacteriota archaeon | reverse complement strand
AGCCTGAGAGGCGCACGTGCGTCGCGATTATGCGCAACACTCGCAGTCTCGTTAGTCGCTGAGCCGTCGTTAAGCTGGATAATCACCTGTTTGTTCGCAGCGAGAACGTCCTTAAGCTGTTGGGAATCTCCCTTTGTGGAAAGATCTGGAACGACTTCGCTGGATATTCGAATGTCGAGCGGAGGTTCATCGGATTTCGGTGCGGGCAGGGTGACTTGCTGTAAGGGTTCGTCTGGTCCTCGGAGGCTGACTATATCGACTGCTCCGGGCTTCAGTTTTTGGAGTTTCCCGCTCGATTTTCTTTTGAACGAGTTTTCTTGTTCCTTTTCGTCGGGAATTAGCTCCTCCGCAAGGAACTCGCGCGAGTGGATGTTGCCGTCTTCGTCGGTGAAATAATAGATTTCCGATCCACCTTCGACTTCGTCTTCTGGTTGCAGGTCAACTTCTTCTTGCCAAGCAAGATCGAGCTCATTGGAGTTGTGCAACTTTTCGTCAAANNAGTTGTGCAACTTTTTATCCTTGTTGTGCTTCTTTTTCACCATGATTCTCGTATCAGAGAAAGCCAGATCGGACCTCTCTAGCATGTCCGATTGCAAAAAGAAACGATGGGCCCGATGCGATTCGAACGCATGATCTCCGCCGTGTGAAGGCGACGTCATAACCAACTAGACCACAGGCCCTATTTTTCACGTCGATAGCCAAACAGATAAGTTTATCGTTTGGTCACCTCACCCAATTATTCAAGCAGAAGCGAGTATAGCTGCTTTCTTAGCATCTGCCAAGTGGAACGCGTCCATGCAAGGCAACCACAAGTCAACCGAGTTTTCCGACATCGATCTGAGCCACTGGAAGGACTACGACGACGTCATCCTCGATTCATTGTGGCTGCTCGGCCCACGCGATAAGACCGGACCTCACGTTGGAGACTATTGGGGCAATTTCATCCCCCAGATCCCGCGCCAGGTCTTGATACGGTTCACAAAGCGTGGCGACGTAGTCGTCGACCTCTTTAGCGGCATGGGCACCACGCTCATCGAGTGTAAGCGTCTCGGCCGCAGTGGACTCGGCGTTGAGATCGACCCTGTGGTGGCTGAACGTTCGCTGGAGCGCATAAACAGCGCAGGAAACCCGTACGATGTTTCGGTCGCCGTGCTTGTAGGGGACTCAACGCTGGCAGCGACAGCGAAGCGCGTAAACGCCACACTTAAAGAATGGGGCACCGAAATAGCCGATTGCGTCATCCTCCATCCGCCCTATCATGACATCATCAAGTTTAGCGAGTGCGACGGCGATCTTTCAAGCGTCTCATCCGAAGTGGCATTTCTGGACAAGATCGGTCTAGTAGCGCAACACGCGTATGAAATGCTGAAACCCGCTGGCTTTATGGCGCTCGTGATCGGCGACGAGTACGTTAATTCACGGCTCGTTCCGCTCGGGTTTATGTGCATGCAGCGCTGCATCAACGCCGGCTTTGTTCTTAAAGCGATCAACGTCAAGGAAATCCTTAACAACGAGCGGGGCAAGGGCAAGAATAACAACCTGTGGAGGTATCGTGCGCTCGTGGGTGGCTTTTACCTCTTCAAGCACGAGTACGTCATGATCTTTCGCAAGCCGGCAGCTCGTGTCAAGCCGCGCCCTAAAGGTGCCGTGCCATAAGCTTTTTGACGTCGATATCGTTTATCGGAGCGTAAGCCAGGGCTTCGGCGTTTAATGAACGGTACGCATCATCGAATGTCGGTGCTTCTGCCTCGTATAGCACCCCGATAGGGATCTTATCTCCCGCTTCCTGCGCCTTCTTTAGGGCGAGCTCGTAATCGAAGCGATCATACTTCGTTTCGTCAAGCTTGTAAACGTGGTCATTCCACCACTTCCACGTGTTGACGTAATTAAACGTGACGCACGGTTGGCCAATGTCAACTAGCGAGAATCCTTTGTGCCGGATCGCTTTTTCCATTAGTGCGATGAGGTGCTTGTTCTCGCCGCTAAAGCCGCGTCCGACAAAGGTCGCGCCTGCTATAAGCGCAAGGGGCAAGGGGGTGACCGGCGACGCGAAGACGCCTTCCGGGGCGACCTTCCACTTGGTGCCCTTGAAGGTCGTTGGCGACGGCTGGCCGGTCGTAAGGCCATAGATCTGGTTGTCGTGCACGAATACCGTGATATCTACATTTCGCCGAGCAGCGTGCAAAAGGTGCCCTAACCCCTCTCCGTATGTGTCGCCGTCTCCGGCATGTACGATGACCGTCAAATCGCTGTTAGCAAGTTTAACTCCCTGTGCAACGGGAATAGACCTCCCGTGTAGACTATGAAGTACGTATGTGTTGATCCAGTAGCTGAGGTTTCCCGAGCACCCGATGCCGCATACGATCGCCGTCTTGTGCGGCGAAAGGTCCATATTTGCATAAGCATTTTTCATTGCGTTCCAAATACCGAAGTTCCCGCACCCTAGACACCACGTAGGCCACGTTCCGGGCACGTCGTAGCGATGTATGTCCCCCATTTCAAAGCACCTCCTTGATTTTCTGATAGAGCTCATCCGCGTTGAAAGCTCTGCCATCGTACCTCAAAATGGTATGATCAGGCCTGATCTGAGCGTGTTCTTTAATGAGACTGCCGAGCTGTGCGCCCCGGTTGTTTTCGATCAGAATGACTTGCCTCCCCTCAAGGTGCTCTTTGACGAGTTGCGAGGGGAAGGGGCTCATAAAGAGCACCTGCAGGAACCCGAGTTCAACGTCGTCGTTGGCTCGAAGGTAATCCATCGCGTCGAGAATCGCACCTTTCGTCGAACCCCAGCCAACCAGCACGGTGCCTGACGAGTCGTTGCCGTGGTACTTGATTCCGTCGAGCAGTGTTGCCGCCGTGAAGAATTTCCTACAGCGCTTGTCGACTAACTTTGCGACTACTGGGGCATCTTCGGAAAAATAGCCACGCTCGTCGTGTTCGTCGCTGTTTGAGTTAAACATGCCGCCCTCAACTCCTGGGACCGTCCGCGCTGACACCCCTGAAGATGTCGCTTCGTATCGGCTATAGTCAGCAGGTACCGCTCCCTCCGTGAGCAGCAAGCCGCGATCGACGTTGAGTCCGTCCGTCTCGAAGGGTTCCGATGTAAAAAACGAGGTTCCCAGATGTTTGTCAGTAAGGATGAGCACCGGCGTTTGGAGTGCATCAGCGAGATTGAACGCCCTGAACGTTTCGAAGAAGCATTCTTTCGGGTCGCCCGGCGCTATAACTACGCGAAAGAAGTCCCCTTGAGATGCATGAAGGCAGAACCGTAAGTCTCCTTGGGCCGTTCGGGTGGCGAGCCCAGTTGAAGGGCCGGGGCGTTGGCCGTCAACGACTACGAGCGGGTTCTCCGTCGCTCCCGCAAGTCCGAGACCCTCGACCATTAACGAAAAGCCTCCACCGGAAGTTGCCACCATTGATCGAGCGCCGGCGAAACTCGCCCCGATCGCCATGTTGATTCCGGCGATTTCGTCCTCAGGCTGAACCATCGCAACGCCGTACTCCCGAGCATGAGCGGCGATATACGTCATAACGTTATGCGTCGGCGTCATTGGATAAATAGCAATAAACTTCATCCCGGCTTTGAACGCACCCATGCATATCGCGTCGTTTCCGGTCAAAGTCATCCTGTTTGGGCCTTTTAGAGGTCTTAGTCCGCCTTTGTAAGGTTCTGGGTACGAGCGCGTCACGTAATCATGTCCTGCTTTTGCCGCGATTACGTTTTGCTCGACGATTTTCTCGCCTTTGTCGCCAAATACATCTTGAATTGCGGCATTTAGGAGCCTAAGCTCATATCCGATCAGGGCAACAGAGGCCCCCATTGCGGCCACGTTTGCGGCCACTTTGGGCAGGTGCAAGTCGGTTACCAGTTTTGTTAGGGGTACATCGCACAAGGCAATATCCCCTCGCTGTGGTGCAACGTTGAAGCTCTTCGCATCGTAGAGGAGCACGCCTCCAGGGACTACATCGTTCAAATCCATTACAATCGTCTCAGCGTTTAGTGCGACAAGGACGTCTACAGGTAAGATCGGAGCCCTCACGCGTTGTGCATCGATCCTAAGTTGAAACGTGTTGTGCCCCCCGCGGATCAGCGAAGGGTACTCTGGATGCGCAACAACGTGGTAGCCGCCTTTAACGAATGCCTTTGAGAAGATCTCACCAACGGTCAATATGCCGTATCCGGCTTCGCCCCCAATTTTCCAGTTGAGTCGACTATTATTCATTGTTCCTCCTGCTACTCTGGCAGCTTTCAGTATCGGCCGACGTGACGCGTAAAACTATCCCGAAACAAACACGCGGTGCGAAATGCAAGAGCTAATTGCTGCAAGCAGCGGCGGTTTTCATCAGGATTGGACCGCACTGAGTCTTTCTATAAGGATCTTATAAACGCCGCCTGCCTTTCCGCTTGTTATTGCTTGTGCAGCGTCCTCATATGATCCCTCTATTAGATTGATGTTCTCTTCAATCCTCCGAATAGCGTCCCTCAGTTCGGCAGGATCGGTAACTCGGCTGATCCAGCCTTCAATAATAACCGATTTCCAGTCTCTGAAGCCTTTAATATCGTGAATCTCGAAGCAAGCCCGTTGGTTCTCTTCAAGATATTCCAGGGCCCGCCCACGCGAGCTCTGATATAAGAGCAGCGCGGCGTCGGTGTGTGTATAAGCGATTGGAATGCAGTAAGGCTGGTTTCTGCCACACAATGCGAGGTTTCCGTATTTTTTCGTTTTGATAAACTCAAGAGCTTTGTCTTGGGGCAATTCGTGCATGATAGGTATTTAACGCGCTATACGCGAATAAAGTATTTGTAAGTGGAAGCATATGCTACCCCCCAAGTTCAACGGTCTCTGCGAGTTAATCCCGCAGAGCGCGTTAAGGATTACTCCTTAAGGGCGCTCTTTGTTTTGCTGTGTTCTGTGACGCGGCTCAATTCGCGTAGTTTGGGTGGCAGGAAGCCGAAAAAGGCCCTAACAGAACTCTAATGTTTATATAATCTGGCGCCATAAGCACCTACAACCGAGAAATCGGAGGTTTCCAAAAAGGCATGAGCTCTGGAATGTGTACCGTTTGCGGACTCCCTAGCGAGTTGTGCATCTGTGAAGAAGTAGCGAAGGAACAACAACGAATAACAGTCAAAGTGAACAGAAGGCGCTACGGAAAGGAGGTCACCGTCATCGAGGGAATTGATCCTCATGAAATTGATCTCGGAGATCTTACGAGCTACCTCAAAGCAAGACTTGCATGCGGAGGGACTGTGAAAGACGGCCTCATTGAATTGCAGGGGAATCACAGAGATAGGGTAAAAGAGATCCTTGCAGGTAGAGGATTTTCTGCTGCGCAGATCAAAGCTTAAGCTCAGCTGCGCTCATCCCAAGCTTATATGGAATCCAACTGTATGTAGGTAAAAACTGCTGTTCGCGCTAATAGCGCCCACTAATAGGATTTGCAGGTGGAGCTTTTACTACTTAGTGTGTAACTCCACGCACGACGAGCATTTTATAACTAAATATTTCTAACATAGGTTCACGTTTGTAATTAACAAATCGAGCAATAAAGC
>PMYA01000065.1 GCA_003170935.1 Methanobacteriota archaeon | reverse complement strand
GCTCCGCTGTTTTCCAGCACAAGCTTAATAAACTATTAAAAGGATTTGAAGGTAAACCCAGGGTACGCTCCATGCTAAGTAAAACATACAACTTTTTATCGTTTTACGGTCGAGTTGTATTCAGCTATTTTTCAGTCATGGTTTACAGCATACAGAGTTGATCGTGTGGCAGTTGACCCTGTGGAGGGATAGAATGCCAAAATTTGAAGACAAAGTCGATTTACATAACGACAAAGGTCAAAAAGTTGGTTCCAACATACCACTCGAGGCGCTCAGCCCGATGGTGAACCCGGCTATCAAGAAGATTATCAACACCACCTTAAGAACGGTGGCCGTTAATCTTGGTGGTATCCAAAACGCTTTGATGACCGGTAAAATGGGCGGCAAGGGTAGACAGATACTCGGTCGCGAGTTGAACCTGGACCTATTGGGCAACGTCGACGCTCTTGCGAAGGAGGTCAAGGACCTCATAATGGTAAGTGAAGGCGACGACACGGTCGTCAAGCCCCTTGGCGACGGAAAGCAGCTTATGGTCCAAATACCGACAGCACGTCTCGAGGCTGGAGCTACCTATGTCTCAGGAATCACTGCAACAAGCAGCGCACTAACTCAGGCGATTATCGACATGTTCAAGGTGGACATGTTCCAAGCGCCGATGGTTAAGGCGGCCATTTGGGGAGAGTACCCACAGACTCTCGACGCCGTGGGCGGTATGGTGAAATCCATGCTTGAAACCCCACAGAAAGATGAAGGGTACGGTTACTCACTGCGAAATGTAGCGGTTAACCACGTTGCCGCTGCCACTGGCAAGCGGACGATGAACGCGGCCGCGCTGTCATCGATATTCGAACAGGCGGGTGTCTGGGAGATGGGTGACGCTATTGGCTGGAACGAGCGTTTACAACTCTGCGGACTTGCGATGCAGGGGTTAAACGCGAACAACGTGACCTACTCGCTCGTTAAAGAGAACGGACAAGACGGCACTATCGGTTCTGTAGTTGCGTCGACCGTTGACAAGGCAAAAGCAGCCGGTGTCATCAAAGAAGATGTAACCTGGCCTTCTGGCTTTAAGGCGATGAAGACTGACGACGTCGCAGCCTGGAACGCCTATTGCGCTGCTTGCACACTCGCCGCGACCATTGTAAACTGTGGTGCGTCTCGAGGCGCGCAAGCGGTTTCGTCAACGCTGCTGTACGCAAACGACCTGCTCGAGCACGAGACGGGACTCCCCGGCTGTGACTTCGGTAAGGTTATGGGTACAGCGGTCGGGTTCTCGTTCTTCAGCCACTCGATCTACGGCGGCGGCGGACCTGGTGTGTTCAATGGGAACCACATCGTGACGAGACACTCCAAGGGCTTTGCGATTCCATGCGTTGCAGCAGCCGTGTCAATTGACGCGGGGACACAGATGTTCTCTGTCGAGTCAACGTCAAAGCTCATCGGCATAGTGTACGGCGAGATACCAGAATTCAAAGACCCAATCACTGCTGTTGCCAAAGCAGCGGAGGGAATGTAATTACGTAAATTGCGCGGAGGTTTACGATACATAATGGATACGAATGTCCCCGATACGAACATCCCTGTTCAAATAGAGCTTTTCACTGAACGATTTCTTAGCCCAGACATGGTTGAGAAGTTGCTTACAGAATTAGCCAAGATCAACGGTATAACGCGCTTGATATTGCACGGACCTCGGATCGCTTCCACTGTGCCGACAGGGCCAGCTAAGGGAACGCCGAACGCGCACGCAGGGCGCAAACACATTCAAGTGGGACAACAGGATGTGGAGCTTGGGGTACAGGTTGGTAGGATTTGGCTTGAACTTGAGGATGAGGACGTAATCGAACAGGTCGAAGAGGCGTGTAGACGCACCCTTCCGTGCGGCTTCCAAATTAACCGTGGCTTGTTTATAAGAACGCGTCCGACACAGACCGATTACGCTAAATGGGGCGTAATCAGGGACACAAAAGCGCTTGGCATGACAGATCCGAAGTCAAAATCTCAGATCTGTTCGATCTATCCCCGTGAGAGGTGACGCTTATAATTAGCCGCGCCACACACATTGTTGATTGCCGCGAATCTATGGGCCTGGGCAAAGGCGGAGGCCTTGCCCAAAGAGGCACCATTTCCGAGACAGGAATACCAGATATCGTGGCGATCGGAATGTCCCCCGGCAGAAGGCACATAACGAAGCCCATCTGCGAGATCACGCACGGCCTTCGAAACGAAGGGTTTCAGGTCGGCGTTCTTGTTTTGAACGCCGGAAGCGGCGTCCCAGCAGACGCCCCTGAAAGTGCACGTGGTCTCGGGCCGAAGTTTGGCCTTGCTGCAAAGGAGGTGCAACAAATTGCTCGCCACAAGCTAGCAATTATCCACCTTGGGGGTGTGAAGACTCACATCATTTACAAAGCGCGGAATATCCTGCGCTTTGTCGCCATTCCGGCGATTACGGTGAGTCAAACGCAGGTTGACTATGAAGATTTTGCCCGGATCGGGGTAAAGACGCGAATCGTTATGCCGAAGCCCGAAAACGTTCAAACCGACGGTACTATCGTAGGAATCGTAACCAACGTGACTCGTGGTGAGACTATCACGCGTGATAAGCTCAACGAGGTCATTAAATGTATCAATCACTATAAACGCGCAGAACGAAGGAGTTGAAAAAAAGATGCCACAATTTGTTCCCGGTACTTCAAAGGTAGCGGCAAACAGAAGGAGACAGCTGGACCCAACGAAGACACTGGACAAAGTCCGTGACGTATCAGATGATGACGTCGTGGCAATTCTAGGTCACCGCACGCCCGGGGCAGCTTATCCATCGACTCACCCACCACTAGCAGAGATGGGAGAGCCCGAAGACCCAATGAGAGAGCTTGTGAAGCCTACCGACGGAGCGGCCGCCGGGGATCGTATTAGGTACATTCAGTTTACTGACTCGATGTACTTCGCCCCTGCCGTACCGTACGTAAGATCTTGGATGGCAGCAACCCGATTTAGGGGAGTTGACCCAGGTACGCTATCAGGCCGTCAGATTATCGAAGCTCGTGAGCGAGACCTTGACAAAATCAGCAAGACGCTCCTCGAGAGTGAAATGTTTGATACGGCGCGATCAGGTGTTAGAGGTTGTACTGTGCACGGTCACTCATTGAGACTTGACACGAACGGTATGATGTTCGACATGCTTCAAAGATCAGTCATGAACCCAGACGGTTCAGTCAGCATTGTAAAAGACCAGGTAGGCAGGCCTCTGGACAAGGCAGTCAACGTCGGTAAACCAATGTCAGATGAGGAGCTGAAGAGCAGAACGACAATCTATCGAGTCGACGGCGACGCAGCACGCGCTGACCAAGAGATGGTCAAGTATATCCAGCGGATTCACACACTAAGATCAATGTGGGGATTCAAGCCAATAGCGTAAGAGAGGTGTAACAAATGGCTACTGAAAAAACACAAAAAATGTTCCTCGACGCGATGAAGAAGAAGTTCGCAGAGGATCCTACTTCAAATACAACGACGTATAAGCGCGAGGGCTATACCCAGTCCAAGGACAAGCGCGAGTTCCAGGAATGGGGCGCAAAGATCGCCAAGGACCGAGGAATTCCCGCATACAACGTCAACGTGCACCTCGGCGGTATGACGCTTGGTCAGCGGCAACTTATGCCGTACAACGTCTCCGGGACTGACGTCATGTGTGAAGGCGATGACCTCCACTACGTCAACAACCCCGCAATGCAACAGATGTGGGATGAGATCAGACGTACAGTTATCGTCGGTCTCGACCAGGCCCACGAGACGCTGACCAGAAGACTCGGTAAGGAAGTTACCCCTGAGACCATCAACGGCTATCTTGAGGCGTTGAACCACACCATGCCCGGTGCGGCCATTGTCCAAGAACACATGGTGGAGACTCACCCGGCGCTTGTAGAGGACTGTTTTGTAAAGGTCTTCACCGGCGACGATGACCTCGCTGCCGAAATAGACAAGGCGTTCCTTGTCGACATCAACAAGTTGTTCCCTGCAAAGCAAGCTGAGCAACTTAAGAAGGCAATCGGCAAGACGCTCTGGCAGGGTGTGCACATCCCGACGATCGTCTCACGAACGTGCGACGGCGGTAACACGAGCAGATGGTCTGCTATGCAGATCGGTATGTCGTTCATCGCTGCATACAACATGTGTGCCGGTGAGGCAGCTGTGGCAGACCTCGCGTTTGCGGCCAAGCACGCAAGCCTCATTGAGATGGCGAACATGCTTCCAGCACGCCGTGCCCGTGGTCCTAACGAACCCGGCGGTCTTTCGTTCGGTTTCCTAGCAGACATGGTGCAGACAGACAGAGTCTTCCCCGAAGACCCAGTTAAGGCATCGCTAGAGGTTGTCGCTGCTGGCTGTATGCTCTACGACCAGATATGGCTTGGATCGTATATGTCAGGCGGTGTCGGTTTCACGCAGTACGCAACTGCAGCATACACCGATAACATCCTCGACGACTACAGCTACTACGGCAACGACTACGCCAAGAAGTACGGAGCGGACGGAGCGGCGCCAGCGACGATGGACGTCGTTAACGACCTCGGTACTGAGGTTACGCTATACGGTATCGAGCAATACGAGAAGTACCCGACCACCCTTGAGGACCACTTCGGCGGTTCACAGAGGGCAACGGTGCTCGCAGCTGCTTCAGGTGTAACAGCCGCTATCGCAACAGGCAACTCAAATGCAGGACTAAGCGCCTGGTATCTCTCTATGCTCCTCCACAAGGATGCTTGGGGCAGACTCGGCTTCTACGGCTACGACCTGCAAGACCAGTGCGGATCAACGAACACGTTCTCCGTCAGGTCTGACGAGGGTGCGCCAGACGAGCTCCGTGGTGCGAACTATCCGAACTACGCCATGAACGTCGGTCACCAGGGCGGTTACGCTGGTATAGCCAAGGCAGCGCACGTCGGTCGCCGCGACGCTTTTGCGGTGAGCCCACTTGTTAAAGTGTGCTTCGCTGACCCCAACCTGTGGTTCGACTTTAGCAAGCCACGGGCCGAGTTTGCGCGCGGTGCTCTCCGAGAGTTCCAGCCAGCTGGTGAGAGAGGAATCGTCTCACCTGGGCGAAAGTTCTAAAATACGAAGGAGTGACGCTCGTCACTCCACCTTTCTTTTTTTTAACGCGATTTTTGCATTGTAGCTGACGGCTTTGTTAGTTTTGTTTCTTGAAGGCGTTTTTGCAGTTTAATAAGTCATATTTTTAAATCATGGCAACAAACGAACGTATCATTAGAATATGGGCATAATTGAATTTTACAAGAATAAAACCGTGCTAGTGACCGGTGGGGCAGGTTCAATAGGAGAAGCACTCGTAAGGACTCTACTGAAATTCAACCCTCAACATGTCGTATTGATCGACAATAACGAGGCCGCTACATATGATCTGGAGCAAGATCTTCGATCGAGCAGACTTTCAACCTTCATTGCGGATATACGAGATAAAGAAAGGATTGAACCCCTCTTCGAAGGCGCTGATTTCGTTTTTCATCTCGCAGCGCTTAAGAATCTCCCAATGTGTGAGTCCAATCCTTATGAAGCTGTCAAAACGAACATCTTAGGAACAGAGAATGTTATTGATATCTGCTTACGCGAGAATGTTAAAAAGGTAGTATTTGCTAGTACGGGCAAAGCGGTTCAACCGACTACTGTGTACGGAGCAAGTAAACTACTCGCAGAGCGCTTCATTACGATCGCTAACGTTCGCCGTCGGGACTACGGAACTAGATTTGCAAGTGTCAGATTTGGAAACGTTCTGGGTTCTCGTGGTTCTGTGATTCCTTTGTTTAGAAGACAAATAGAGAGGGGTGGCCCTGTTACAATAACCCATGAGGATATGGTCAGGCCTGGAATTGTGCTGTCTCAAGCTCTTAAACTCATTACAAGTGTTGGAGAACTAGCAAGGGGGGGTGAGGTCTTTATATTGAAGATGCGATTGTTCCGAATTGCGGAAATCGCAAAAGTCATGATAGAAGAGTTAGGGCCGAAGTACGGACATAAATACGGAGCTGTCAAAACCGAGATGATAGGCATCAAAGAGGGTGAAAAATTGGCAGAACAGTTGATAACCGAAAGAGAACAGCAGCGCACGTATGAAACTGACGAGATGTTTGTTATAACCCCAGACTTAAAAGAATTGGCAGATGTCAGAAGATTCTATCGTGATCTTGCGGCTAAGGGCGAAATCAAGCCATATGTCTTGAGAGATCCCGTATTTGCGAATAGTGTAGACATAAAGCGCGTGCTTAAAAGTTTGGGTTACCTTTAGTTCGGCTAAGTGAAGACTCTCCGTTTTTGTGACGTGGAGTACTCAATGCAGAAAAACCCCGTGACGCTCTATTCGGTAAGGATATTTATCGCCCTTCCTAGGGTTTCATAATCCACAAAAACGTTTAAAAGGACTTTTGGCACACAGTCACGCTCCTTCAGTTTTAAGTTCAATGGCTAAACGCAACTTGCTCTATATGTTTTCTCCCTTGTTGTATCCGGAAGGAATACCATAGTATCATTTGACAGTCCTACAAACTAGTCATTTCAAGAGGGATAGGCTTGAGCATAACGCCTTTCCACTTAACCACACGAGTTCTGTCGCTTACCGGCTCAAAACCAGCTTTTTTACAGTTTTGATAAAAACTCTGTGGACATAGGGTATGGCGCATACGCTTTATGTGCGTCCATTCGCAGTATCTTTGCCAGAGCTCTTTGTGTGGGGCTTCTGCATCTGTCTCAATAATGCAGTTATCACGAAGAAAGCGCGCCACATGTGGATTGATTTTTCTCGACATAGTCTCACATAAGGACTATTTGCAGGTTTCGTCAGAACTTCCAAGTTATATTAGGGCTTACTTGTGCACCTCGATACTTATGTAGCTCAAAACCTGACTTGCCAGTGCTTTTGAGATGTTAACTATTAACTTCGCCAAACTAGTCTGTCTTTTACTCAAATGATTTAAGTCTTATCCTGCAAAAAATAATTTGCGATTAAGTCGGGTTAAGAAGACGTATAAACATGAAAAGTTAACAAATACTGTACAAACGCTGAGGCAAACAAAACACTAAACCACGGCGCATTCTCGAATAAATTTACGGTTCGTCAATTGGAGCGAATGTTTTGAAGAAAGATGCTGAACTTCCCTATCTATTAAAGAAGCTTCTCGATGAGTGCTAGTAATCATTGATCACATCGGTTTTTAAAAAGCGAGCTAGCTCAGTTACAAACCGCTGTATGGTTAGCTGCGACGGATTTTAATTCGCTACGGAGACAAATGCCGATGTAGGTTAGTTGCATGGACTTTATCACGATTTTGTGCCCTTAAAATGCCTCGCAATCATTAAATAATGTTCATTTGCGATATATGAAATATACAGCACTGGTGTTAGTAATGACAGAAAGCCAAGTCACATACAAAACCATCGGTGTTATCTATAGCGAGCACGTCATAGCTGAGGAGACACCCATCCAACCGGCTTATGCGAAGGGCTGTCGCGGGTGGGTGGAAATATTTCCCGAATATGAAGAAGGCCTGCGAGACCTTGAAGGCTTCTCGCATATTTATCTGATCTACCATCTCAATCGGTCTAAATCTGCAAAACTCATTGTGAAGCCTTTTCTCCAAGACGTGGAACGGGGCGTTTTTGCCACGAGGGCGCCCAACCGCCCCAACGCCATTGGTCTTAGCATCGTGGAACTGGTTCGCCGCGAAGGGAATATCCTCTACCTCGATAGCGTGGATATCCTTGACGACACGCCGCTTCTCGACATTAAACCCTACACAGCGAAGTTCGACTTGGTGGAAACCCACCGCAATGGCTGGCAGGATGAGGTGAGCGAGGAAACTGCCAGACAGCGTGGAAAACGTGGCTTTAGCGGCTAACCCGCCGTGTGGATCAGTGGAATGTTAGATCAGAGGACCTTTAAGTGGTCAGCATGCATTTGTTTTTTTTTTGGCCCTTTATAAACTACATAAAAAAGTAACGTTGAATGCGAAACAACACAGCTGAAGTGAGCATTCGGTAACCCTTACATGTTCGGGTGGCACAGAATGCACGTAGAACGATCGTTGAGATTGTGATAATAGATATAATCGTAGCCGTTGATGCTTGTCGGAATACCGTTGATGCTTGTAGGCGTCGGCGAAGGATTGGGTGTTGGCGTCGGGCTTACGCGGCTCGTCAAACTCGCTGTGGGCGTAACCGACCCTGTTGCCTTCATAGTCGTTGTTGTCGTAGTCTTTGCCGTGTTAGTCGAGGCTGTTGCTGAAGTGTTCTGTTGAAGATTCGTGCTCGATGGTGAGGGATTTGACGCGTATACGGCAGCTATCACGGCTGCTACCATTACTACTCCTATAAGCAGTAGGGCTAAAAAGCGTTTCATAGAGTGGTCTTTCTTAGTCGTCGTTCCCGCAAAACGTTGGGGTAAGTGCTTGATGTAGTACCAGTGAAGGACGAGATGGATGGCCACGAGGGCGGTGAACAACAGCCCGAGATACGTGTGCACGTCAAGCCATATTTGCCGCTGAATGCCCAGAAACGTTTGGTGGCTTGCTATGGTCCCAAGGGCGCCCAGTGCGAGTCCTCGTGGCAAGTAGAGCCAAATGATAATCCCCGTAATGGCGGTGACGAGCAAGGGGAAAAAAGTAATCGTATTGACTATCGCGTTCAACGTTGTCCGTTTCATGCGCATTCTTTATATGCTGTAAAAGATTTAAGTGTTATAGTTTTGATTGCGAGATCTCGATTGTTATTCAAACTAGCGTGTAGAAGGTACTTCTTAAGCCCGTATTGTGCGGTGACAGGGATCAATAAAAGGAGTACATCGTGCTTCTCCTGTCAGACAGAAAAACGAGGGAGAAATACGCTCGGCGGGCGCTGGCGTATGTCGAGAACAGAATCGGCTGGAAGTACGTAGCGGGGATGCACCAGTTCCTGTATCTTTCAGTCTCGAAGTATATGAGCGCTCAATGACGCCAAGGTAGTCTCGCAGACTCGTTTGTCTCCAACTCGTATTTTGGCAGTGCACCGTAAGCGGCTAGATTGCATTCAGCGACAAGCATAGAACTTAAAGGGTCAGGGCTGTGCACCGTTTACGAGTCTTTTTTAAGGTGATAACTTTAAATAAATTGCATGAAAGAAAAATGATATTGGTGATTAAAAATGCTATTTGTAGCAGAACACACACATCCTGCCTCAGAA
>PMYA01000019.1 GCA_003170935.1 Methanobacteriota archaeon | reverse complement strand
TTATACCAAAATCCATTATTATTGACTTGATATAGTACAATATTGTTGTCGAACCAACTGGCTATGAATGACAGGACGATAATAAGACCTTGCCATAGACCCCACCAAAAGTTCGCGGGCGCCCCCGATAGATCTCTGGTCGGCATCCCAACGTGGTACACTATTATGTAGATTGCAGCAGCTACTAACGCCAGTCCCACTAAGACAAAAAGTGGGATGAACTTTCTCATGTTTTCTTCCATGATTTCTCCTCTGCTAATGGTTAGCGAGTACTTAAAAACGCTTTACTCCCTAGTTTTTCACGCCGAATTTACCCTCCGAGAGTGAGCTCACTTTTCACAGGCTTTTGATGTGTGGCAAAGTGTGACAAGCAAAACTTGTTACACGCATTAAAATACCGACTCATCGTTTTGATCATTCGAAGGCTGGGGTCGCCTCATAAACTCTTGGCCAAAATGGGAGTATCCTCACTCTTTTTGGCCCCAGCTTTCGTCGCTTGCGCTTCTGTCGTTCATGCCGAGTTTACTCTTCGAGAGCCTCTTATTTTGGTGGAATCGCCTTTAAAGCGTTATTTTATAAGATAATGCCAACTCTAAGCTCCCTAAGTTTATATTAAAAGAATGGAGCATACAACGCGGGCATGGGCGCTGCTGTATGTGGGGCCTCCTAGCTTTGCGATGGCTTTTGGTAACCCACATTAATTACAGCAGCGTCCTTGTGTCATCATGCTCTCTTTACTCCACGAGCCAAGGATGTGCCCGACGTCTTGAACCTCAGAACTCCCATCAGGCACATCCCGTATAAAAATAGCTCGAAAATTTGTTTGACTTACAACCATCGCACGCGCGGCCTATCGAAACCGCCCCGACGTTCATCGTACCATAAGATGTACGTCAATGCCATGATAAGGTCGTCTTTTGACGTGCCTTCAGCTCCAAACGTGAGGGCTCCGGCATCGGTGATCTTTAAATCGAATCTTCTCGCCTCATCACTTATGGCGTTGGAAAACTTGCTTTCGGCTGGCAGGTGTATTCTTACACCTCTTTAATATCTCGAAGGAGCTGTTGATGTAGTTATTGGAAAAAGAGAAGAATTTGTCAGCTAGGAGGGGGGATTTCAAGATCTTTGCAAATCTTGACTGCTAGCCAATTATCGATCTCGATATGCCTCGGAACTGTCGACGTCTTCTTGGTTTTCGTGTTGAAATACATGCTATGCTTTCCACCTTCAAAAAGAAGCTCGCAGTCGTTATTCTTCAAATGAAACAGCAGTTTCCGCCGTTTCATGCGGCGGGGACAGATATTTGCTTACGGGTAACTTTTTGCGGTGAGATCTCCCCGCTTTGCTCTTTTTGTTTTAAATCTCGCTCAGCTAGCATGCGATTGGCGCGCAATGTAAGCTTGATTGCCTCTCTAAGATTTGCCGTCACCTCTTCGATGGTTCGCCCTTGGGTATTAGCCCCTGGTAGCTCCTCCACGTAGCCGATGTAACAGCCGTCCCTCTCGATAACAACTCCATTAAACACTAACGGGGGGTCCCTCTCCATTGCCAAACGTCACCTCTTGCTATAAGTGCCTTGCAGTGTCTTAACTCTACTCTCTTTTTATAAAAACTTGTATGAGCTATCTATATACATATTATCAACGTATTCCGCGTCTCTACCACAAAGATGCAAAACCTAAGTCCCCCTGCGCGACACTCTTACAACCAAGCAAAATGTAGCTTAGTCTAAAAGGGCGTCTTATCGTACAATTCCTTGATATCGCGATCATTAAACTGTAAATATACCGCCGTCACATTCAAACTCGAATGTCCGAGCACTTGCTGCAGCCGCCTGATATCCCATCCGTTTCGCACGCAGTGAATCGCAAAACTGTGGCGAACCGGCGTGCGAGTGAACGAGTTGCTCACCATCGCGCCGCGCGACATCGAACCCAACAACAAAGTGATTAACGTTACGAAGGCGAAAGGAGGAAAGCAGCGAAGAGTGCATTTAGACGCAGAGACGATCAATATGCTCTCCGAATACGTTTCGACACAACAACTCCTGATGATCGACCTGTATTTGCCCTCAAACAACGGCAGGTGCGCAACATCGTCAAGCGCTATGGTTCGATCATCGGAAAAGATGTTCATCCGCACACCTTCCGGCACGGGGTTGACCTTCGTCGACTGCAGCAGGTGCTAGGACATTCAAACATTAATACGACGGCTATCTATCTGCAGTTTAATGACCAGGATTTGCAAGAAGCATACGTAAACGTGCCGTTTTAGACGTGAGGGGCCGTGTAAAATTATGGTTTCTAAAAGAACCGCAAAGACCGTCGCTACGGTGTATTGTTTTTTGACTTTTTTGGCGTTTATTTTAATGTTTACAGCTCCTTATGCAGGTTTTATGCTAGTGGTGTTTTTACTAGCTTTCGCCGGCCCTGCCCTTGTTGTTACTTGGTACGGGTCCGGTCATCTGGTACTAAGACAGCTGCGGCTAAGGCGGCTACGGCAGCAGCAGTCCAATTTTAGTACTCCAAACCGTAATATCCCCTCAAATGTGAAACAACATGTATGGCGTAGAGACGGCGGACGCTGTGTGCAATGTGGGTCTACAACAAACCTCGAATATGACCATGATATTCCAGTTTCAAGAGGTGGCAGCAACACAGAAAGGAACGTGCGGATTCTGTGTAGGAGCTGCAATCGAAAGAAGCACGCTAAGATTAGGTAAACAATAAGTGCATACAAAGTGCCTTTTAAACTGACACAATAAGGTGAGTATAAAATGGATAGGAGGGTAACGTGGATGGTTTTATTTCTAGGCCTCCTGATAATACTAGTAGGAGTCTTGTACTTCCTACTGTATCCGTAGGATGGTAGGTGCAACGTGCAAGAAGGGGACAAGAATATGAATCTAGTAAGGATGATGAAACAAGATCCGCTCAAATACGCACTTTANNACGTGCCAATTTTGTTCTTTGGTGATCGGGGCTTTTGAACGAACGATAGAGCTGAACCAACCTTCCAAACTTCCAAAAATCTTAGAACATTATTCGCATCCTGAGGGTGCAGATGTTGCTGGGGCACTCGAGTTTGAACGTCACCTCCGTGTATCTGCAGTTCAAGGAAAGCGACTTACGGCAAATCTATGATGCAGTGCCGTTTTAGCCTCTCTTGTCGAAATTTCATCGCGGATTAGCCATGACAAAGAATAGTGCTGAAGATAACTTTTGGGATGAATTTTATGACGAAGCTAGCAAGAAGAATTTACTACTTAATATCAAGAACCCTATTTCTTGGTATGGG
>PMYA01000135.1 GCA_003170935.1 Methanobacteriota archaeon | reverse complement strand
TTGTAAGTAGTGATATAACTCGTTCATAATATCGATACTTTTATATTTTGCGTAACTAACCTTAGTGCACAGCGATATAACGTTATAATAATATCGTTAGCGCAGAAGCATAATTCGCATGGTTTAGGACAGGTTTGAGTTCATCTTGATCGGAAATGAATTTTACGCTCTCCTCTCGAGTAATTGTGATCCGATTGAGGTAAATAAATGCGAATTGAGGTGCTAAATGAGCTCTGAAGCAAACGTAATAACAAGAACTGGCGATAAATTAACGTGCACGGACGTGACATGCCCCGTATGCGGCATAGCCTGTGACGATATTGAAGTCGATCTTGACGACGTGTCGGTCGTTACAAGAAACGCCTGCATAATGGGTGATGCGAAGTTCAAAGAGCTTCGAAGCAGTCACCGAATTACCAAACCGCTAATAAGCGGAAAGGACGCCCCGTGGAGCGAGGCTATCGACAAAGCAGCTGAGATTCTCGTAAATGCGAAACGACCGTTCTTTTTCGTAGGAAGCGAAACGTCCAGCGAGGCTATGGCCGTAGCCATCGAGATCGCTGAAATGGTTGGTGGACTTGTCGACGGCAACGCGACGATCTGTCACGGACCAACGGTTATGGCCTGCCAAGACGTGGGAATGGCCAGCTGTACGCTCGGTGAAACCCGAAACAGAGCGGATCTCGACATCTATTGGGGTGCCAATCCCGAAGACGCACACCCGAGACACTTGAGCCGCCATTCGATATTCCAACGCGGCTTCTTCACCGAGCGCGGTAAATCTGACAGACAGATAATCGTCGTCGACCCGCGACGCTCGACCACTGCTGAGCACGCCGACCTCCACCTCCAGCTCAAGCCAGGCACCGATTTTGAGGTGCTCAACGCGCTTATGACGATTCTCAACGGGTTTGAGCCGCACGAATCCTTTACAGAAGTTACCGGCATTAGCCGTGAGGATCTACACAAAGCGGCAAAAATGGTTATGGAAGCACGATTTGGAGTGATCTGGGTCGGTTTAGGTATTGCGAGTACCCGCGGCAAGCACTACAACGCGTCAATGGCCATGCGGTTGACGCAGCTGGGAAACAATTATGGGAAGTTCGTGATCCTGGCAAACAGAGGGCATTGCAACGTCGCAGGGTTCAATGAAGTCCTCGATTGGACATGCGGATTTCCGTTCGCCGTCGACTTCTCGACTCAAGAGCCACGCTATCAGCCAGGCGAGTATTCGTGCGTAGACGCGCTTCGGAGGGCCGAAGTTGACGCGGTTTTCGTTATGTGCGCCGATCTCGGAGCTCACTTACCGAAGAAAGCCGTTGAGAGGTTGTGTGAGGTCCCGGTTGTCTCAATCGAAACAGCGGAAGGGCCACAAGCCTTTATAAGCGACGTCGTGCTGCCTGGTGTTTTAGACGCGATGGAATGCACGGGCACTTTCTATCGGATGGACAACGTGCCTATCCACGCGAGAAGCTTCTGCGATCCGCCATTTGACTTCACGAAGTCAAATGAAGACACGTGTATACAATTGCGTAACGCTGTTGAGCAGAAACTGGCCGAACGCGAAAAGGAAGAAGCAGAAAAGACAGGGATGAAACCCGAGACGGCTTCGCTTACAAAAGAAGAATTTGGGGAACGTCTAGACAAACTAGTTTCTCGGAACGTTTAGCTGGCACAAGCGGAGAATAAAATGGACATAATACTCAATACTGGCGGCACCGCGTTTCAGGGCGCCGTTATTAAAGGCGGGCGCAAATTCACCGACGAATACACTCAAGAAGCTGCATACTGCGATATTAACCCTGAAGACTGGAAAGAATTGGGTAAGCCGTGGTATGTAAAAGTTACCAATGTGTACGGCGACAGCGTCATTCTCAAGGCGAAACACACCGACAGACAGCAAAGAGGGGAGATCTTCATCCCCCGCGGTCCGTGGGCGAACATCGTCGTGACCGCAAAAACTGAATCAACAGGCAGTCCGGAATACAAAAACGCGATAGTTCAAATTGAAAAGGGCAGCGGCCCTGTACTCGGACCTGAAGAGCTCATGAAAAAGTACTACTCCAAACGGACGGGCTTGCAACAAGCGGAAGGAGGCGCGTAAATGGAACGTTTAACGCTGACACCAAAAGACGTCGAATATCTCGTGCTCGAGGCTCCAGTAATAACGCCGGACACCGTGTGCGGCAAAACCCTCGAAGAAATCGAGCAGCTGCCAGTTCTAGAGGGAAACACCACGTGGCCGCTCGGGCGGTTTTTCAACGTCACCGGAAAAGTAGCAGACTCGGTAGAGGACCAAGGGATTATTGTAGCAGGCGACGTCCCTCGTGTCAAGTACATCGGTGCATTCATGACAGCCGGAGCTGTGCTTTGCAAAGGCGATGTTGACATGTACTGTGGCGCCTGGATGAAGGGCGGAAGAATTCGGGTAAAAGGAGATGCTGATGCCTTTTGTGCTATTCAGATGGAGGGTGGTGATATCCTCTTCGAAGGGAACGTATTTGACTACCTTGGCGCCTCGTACCGCGGCGACTGGCGCGGCATGAAAGGGGGAAACATCGTTGTGAACGGGAACGCAGGTCAAAGCGTCGGAGAATACATGATGGGCGGCACGATTACCGTCAAAGGCGACGTCGGCATCAATGCAGGAATTCACATGGGGAAGGGCATTGGACGGAAAGACACCCCTCCCAGAATTATTATCCTCGGAAACTCGCCAGGACGAGTCGGTGCTTTTATGAGCTTCGGACATATCTTCGTGCTCGGAAAAATCGAAGCCATGATGCCCGGTTTCTCCACGAATGGAACTGAGGAGGTTGAAATCGACGGAGTGCTGACAACGTTCCAAGTTCTAAATGGAGATCACGGGGAAAAGGGGAAAGGCAAGCTGTTTGTAAAAATGTAGTCAAGGAACGCCCGCAAAGACACCGCAGGCGGCCTACATTACGCCAGTTGGCACATAAATCACACGAATGGACATACGAACTGCCCTTGCACCTCAATTCAATAATGAAGGGAGGATGGAGCTTTCAGTGCAGGTCACGTACGATGACTTGTTGGACAAGCTTGGAGAACTATCAGCCGAGTTCCTTGACCTCGACTACATGGTAAGACTTCTGAAGCACGAACAATATGAAGTTGCAGGGCTAGATATCGTGCTGCACGAATTGAGCGATTTCATCAAAATAATAGGGGATAAAATTATTCTGCTAAAAACTGAACTTCCTGAATAGTAGCGGACGTAATCTGCCCTCTTTTTTTGTTATGCATACCGCTGTAAGAGCTGTAAGCCGAGCGTTTTTTTACGCTTAAACAAGCTGAGCGGAGCCACCATCCAAAATAGATACCTTGAAAACAAGAGGGGCGTTAAGTCAATGTGATGAAGAGCGATGTTGATGCTTCAAGTCTTGAAAGGATTGCGCGCTATCCAAGCATCTTGAAGCACCAGTTCCCAATGTAACAGCTTTGATGCGTTTGTTTTATTGCATCTTGCTGTAAGTTGGGCGCGACCCGACTTTCCATCCCAGCTCTTGTCTCAAGTTGAAGGTCAAAGGCGATTCCTGATCTGGCATGAACCGTGTCTCATCGTATACTGCTTGATCTAGGGAAAGGTCGTCGTAGTCAGGCAAGGCTTCCATCATCGCTAGCTTTGGATTAGCGTGTTCTGCGAGCGTTGCTCTTAGCTCTTCCCATCCTTCAATGTCAGTTCTGTATAATATGCGCTTAGTCCTTTGAATATGCGAGCGCATTTCCTCTTCTATGTCATCAAGCCGTTCGATGATGACGTTAATCGGGATACGTTCTTGGCTCATAAAGTCTCGCATAGCGTTGATCAACGCTTTAAAGCGCGAGGCTTTCAGCTTCACACACTCAATGACGTCAGATATGCGGGAACTGCCATCATCAGGCAGTTTCAAGTCAATGACCCCCATCCCGCCTTCTTCTTTGAGAGATATATTATAACTGTATGGGATGAGCCGGCCGATTGAAACCGCCCGTTCCTGCAATCTCGCGTCATACGTTCCGCTCTTCGTCAAACAGAGCCCGTTTAGAAACTCGCTGAACCCCTGATATTCTTCCACTATGACGAAAAGCCCCTGCAAACGAGTAATATCAGCTTTCGCATCGAAGGATCTTGTCTGCACCTCGATAAGGCAAAGAGGCAGCTGGAACATAGCGTCAAGCATGGCAGCACATATCTGTTGCTCATCGCTAATTATGAAGTTGTCCATGTCACCATAACTGGCAGAGTCCCT
>PMYA01000052.1 GCA_003170935.1 Methanobacteriota archaeon | reverse complement strand
TATAAATCCACGTAGGGCTAGTCTAAGAGCTCAAATGCTTAATTAGGAGAGCAACAATATGCGCCAAGACCTCTTGGTCGATCAAACCACAGAAGTGCTACATTCGGCTGGATTCGTTACATCGAAGAGATGTGATGTCCGTTCCAGATGTTTCGATATTACCGCCAGACGGGGCACAATTCTGCTTTTCCTAAAAATGCTTTCAAATATTGATGGGTTAAACGAAGACACTGCTTTGGAACTCAAGAAACTGGCTGAGTACTTCTATGCATCACCATTGCTAATTGGCGAAAAAGCCCGAAATCACGAACTTCAAGCGGGTGCCGTTTATGCGCGGTATGGAATTCCCGCAGTGAACGTCGACACGCTTTCAGATTTTTTTGTAGATGAGCTACCGCCACTCATCTATGCTGCTCCTGGGGGGCTTTATGTGAAACTGGATGAGCAGGCCCTCTACGCTGCTCGTACTCGCATGAACCTGTCCTTAGGAGCAATAGCCTCAGAACTAGGGGTCTCCAGAAGAAGTATTCGTAAATACGAAGAAGGAATGGATGCTAAGGTTGAGATAGCTGTTAGACTTGAAGCAGTACTTGACACGCCGTGTGCTGTCCCGATAAGCCTCCTTACTCGACATGTGTTTGACACGGAAAGAGCAAAACCTGAAACGTTACCCCCCATTGAAAGAAAGGTCATATCACTGCTTGTTGACTTAGGCTTTACAGTGTTACCCATGTTTCAAGCCCCATTTGATATGTTGTCACAGACTAAAGAGGACACGCTCCTCACTGGAATCAGCAAAAATTCGAGCTTAATGGCAAAAAGGGCTGAATTGATGAGTAGCATATCACGGGTCGTTTCAGCTCATTCATTGTACATAACCGACGAGGAGCCCAAGTGTCCCCGGATTTGTGACACCGTTATCGTGCGCATGCAAGAGCTACAAGACTTAGATAATTCGACCGAATTAGTGCACCTCGTGCGAGAAAGATCTGAAGAGTAGTCGCGCTTCAGGTTAGTCCTTTTTTTTGGCATAATGCTTTTATAGAACTTTATGCATAGTTATGTCAGAACCAGTGCAAGTTGGAACTAATCATAGTATACGGAGGAAAAAATGGCAGGACAACTGGGTGGACAAATCGGACAATTGGGTGGACAACCCATACTTATTCTTAAGGAAGGTAGTCAGAGGACTCGAGGAAAAGAAGCCCAAGGCATGAATATTACCGCAGCTAAGGCGGTTGCCTCGGCAGTAAGAACAACTCTAGGCCCAAAAGGCATGGATAAGATGTTGGTTGATACGCTAGGCGATGTAGTCATTACAAACGACGGGGTTACGATTCTTAAGGAGATGGATATCGAACACCCTGCGGCAAAAATGATAGTCGAGGTAGCTCGTACCCAAGACGATGAGGTTGGAGATGGGACTACAACGGCCGTAATATTAACTGGCGAACTGCTCCGAAAAGCCGAAAACCTATTAGAACAAGAGGTGCACCCAACCGTCATAGCATCTGGATTCAGACTTGCAGCAGTGAAAGCGCGTGAGATTCTTGACCAAGTTGCAATTCCTGTCTCACCGGAAGATGAAGAGCTTCTGACAAAAGTCGCAATTACAGCGATGACCGGCAAGGGCGCTGAAGCATCAAAGGAAAAACTTGCAGGCCTATGCGTAAAAGCCGTCAAAGCTGTCGTTGAGAATGAAAACGGGAAGAACACTTTTGACATCGACAACATCAAGATTGAAAAGAAAGTCGGGGGCAGCATCGACTCATCCGAACTCGTCGAGGGCATGATTATAGATAAGGAACGTGTCTCAACTGGAATGCCAAAACGTGTGACTAAAGCAAAGATTGCATTAATAAATGGTGCTATTGAGCTTAAGGACACAGAAGTTGACGCAGAGATATCAATTACATCGCCTGACCAGCTACAGGCCTTCCTTAGTCAAGAGGAGGAGATGATTAAGGGCATGGTCGACAAGATCAAGAGCAAGGGTGCCAACGTGGTATTCTGCCAAAAGGGGATTGACGACTTAGCTCAGCACTACCTGGCAAAAGCCGGAATTCTCGCAGCAAGGCGGGTTAAGAAGAGCGATATGGAGAAACTCGCTAGAGCTACGGATGCAAAAGTCGCTTCAAGCGTGGACGAACTTGACAAAGGCGACCTCGGCCGTGCGGGACTTGTCGAAGAGCGCAAAGTCGGCGGCGATGAAATGATATTTGTAGAGAAGTGCGAAAACCCCAAAGCTGTGTCTATCATGCTTCACGGCGGTACCGAACACGTCGTTGATGACATAGAGAGAGCAGTCATAGATGCGTTGCGAGTAGTCGGTGTAACGATCGAAGACGAAAAGCTAGTAGCCGGCGGCGGTGCAACGGAAGTAGAACTTGCCCTTAAACTTAGAGACTACGCGTCTACAGTTGGTGGCCGCGAGCAACTCGCCATTAACGCGTTTGCAGATGCTTTGGAAATTATTCCAAAGACCCTTGCAGAAAACGCCGGTCTTGATACGATAGACACGCTCGTTGAACTAAGATCAAAACACGAACAAGGCAAGAAGACTGCCGGATTGAACGTTTTCACCGGCGAAGCGATAGATATGGTCAAGGCGGGAGTTGTTGAGCCGCTTCGAATAAAGACACAAGCAGTCGGTTCGGCGTCAGAATCCGCGATAATGATTCTGCGAATTGACGACGTCATAGCAGCGAGCAAGCTTTCAGCACCACCAATGCCTGAAGGGGGCATGGGCGGCATGGGCGGCATGGGCGGCATGGGCGGCATGCCACCAATGTAAAGCGGTTCGCCCGCTTTTCTTTTTTTTTATAGTAGTCTGGAGCTAATCAGCTTCACGTGCTGCGTAGCTTTAAATAGTTG
>PMYA01000175.1:6085-12587 GCA_003170935.1 Methanobacteriota archaeon | reverse complement strand
CGTATAGAGTGCGAGGTTACTCACATGTTATCAACCATTCCTATAGACCTAGATGAGATTGACAAAAAAAATATTGATAAAGAAATACTGAGAGCAGGTATTATTGCAGAGCTTGATGCAATTAATCTGTACGAACAGATGGCCGCAATGACAGAAAACGAATCGATACTTGCGACTCTGTTGGACATTGCCAAGGAGGAAAAAACCCACGTTGGTGAATTCCAAGCGCTTCTCTTACAGCTCGATCAGGAGCAAGTGGATGAGCTCGAGCATGGTAAAAGAGAAGTAGAGGATTTGTCACACTAAGGACTCAGAAAATAAAGCTTACTGAAACCTTACAATAGTTGAGTGAGGACAGAAGAGAAGAGGGCTAAGCCGAAGCTGTGAACAAATCATTCAAAAAGGTGGCTAAAGTACAACCAGCTAGTTTGCTTATGTCGTACAAAACGCAAGAATGATCGATGGAAATCTGGCAGCATTGGTGGCTCTTCCTATTTTAGCAGCATTTTTATCGATATATCTGCTGAAAGTAGACGACAATGTCGGACATCTTTTCATGCTAATGGGTGTAGGTTTGTGCGCCATAGCGCTGCTCCCATATGTGTTCAACACACCAAGTGACATCACCACTATACTTCTCATTCTTGGTCTCGGATGCATAGCCTGGGGTCTGACTTTAGGAAAAAAGAGATTCAGACCGCAAAAAAAACGTTCTTGAAAATTGTGAGGTTCCTTCGATTGAAAGCTCTTTACATACAGCGTTCGTTCATACCGTTCTTTTGTCACAAAAAACTTAAAGTCGTCTAGCATGACTTCTTAGCATTTTTGGTCAGTCAAGTTTTAGCAACTTTACGAGAATTATGTTATGTAAAACGAGCAGAATTTTTCTTGCACCCCGATCCCTAAGGGTTTTAAACGCAAATCAAGCAAGCTTTATAGCGCTTCCTAACAAATAGTAAATAAAGACCAATAATTCGTATTCGCGTGATTATTTTAGGTCAACGTCTTATAGTGAGTGTTTTGATGGAGCAACTCTTAAAACGTGCGCAAGAGTGTGCGCAAGCGCTTGAGAAGCAAGACGAAGTATTAATCGTCTCTCACGTTGACGCAGATGGGCTTGCGTCCGCTGCAATAATCGGCTGTGCGCTGGAAAGAATTGAAAAAGGATACGAAATTAAGATCGTTAAGAAACTAGACCCTTCAGTTTTTCATGAAGTCTCAAGCGCGGAGGCCGTGATATTCACTGACTTAGGAAGCGGAAGCCTTGATTTGATGGACGACCTAGGGCCGCTGTGCGTAATCGCAGATCATCACCAGCCAGCCGGAAGCTCTGATACTGCGCTTCACCTGAACCCACATCTATTCGGTTTCAATGGCGCTACCGACTTGAGTGGAGCCGGGGCCACGTACTTGATTGCAAGGGCCTTAGGACAGAATGCTCAGCTTTCAGATTTGGCTGTCGTCGGTGCCGTTGGTGACCTCCAGCACGTTAGAGAAGGACGACTTTGCGGAGTTAACAGACTTATCCTCGATGAAGCTGAAAAACACTCTATTGTGGCAGTCGAAAAGGATTTGCAGGCTTTTGGAAAACAAACACGACCCATTCATAAGCTCCTAGAATATAGTTCAAATCCCTATATTCCCGGATTTACAGGAAACAGCGAACAAATTTTGGGATTCTTGACTTCATTAAATGTTAAGCTTCAAGAAGAAGGGAAATGGAAGAAGTGGATCGATCTTAGCAGCGTCGAAAGGCGTACGATAGTATCTGCCCTGATCCAACGATGCTTAGCGCAAGGCATGCCCCCTGAAATAACCCAGAGTCTTATTGGCGAAGTCTACACCCTACTTAAAGAAGAACGCGGAACCGCCCTCCGAGACGCTTCGGAGTATTCCACACTCCTCAACGCTACTGCACGATATGGCTTCGAAAAGATCGGTGTTGCCGTTTGCATGGGTGATCGAGAAAGTAGTTACCGAAAAGCCAACGAACTTCTATTGATGCACCGAGAGAACTTAGTGCGAGGCCTCAACTACGTTAAGCAAACAGGCGTGACAACGCTTTCTAACTTGCAGTACTTTCACGCGGGAGACAACATACTCGAAACGATCGTTGGGATCATCGCCGGAATGTGCAAGAATTTGGATGGTGTAAATAGGCACCTACCGATTATCGGTTTGGCAAACTGTGATGAGGGAGTTAAAGCATCTGCACGAGGCACGGCGACTCTTGTTAAACGCCGCTTAAACTTAGCAAGAGCTATGAGCGATGCTGCTAACACAGTCGGAGGGGTGGGTGGGGGCCATGATATTGCCGCTGGAGCAACGATTCCTGAAGGAACTGAAATAGAGTTCCTCAAACAACTGGACCAATTGGTTGGACTGCAGCTTTCGTAACGTATCTACGGCGACAACAAATCGTAGTCCATATCGCGCACATCGGCTAAGCCTGAAATCGCACTTGTCTGTATCTCTATGCCACTCTCCTTTACTGCTGCCATAGAGTTTATTCCACCAATTATCGCCACTCCGATGTGGCCCCGACTAACTGGCATTTCCAGAAGATCTGAGTTAGGTTCGCCAACCTCCAATATCCCTTTAAACCCAATATCCATCAAATCTGAAAGTAAATTTTCAAGCTGAGTCCCCGCTGCCATGGGCACTTCACGGACACTTGCCAAGACCTTGCCAGATCCCGTATTGATCATATCTAACACAGATGTGAGTTCCTGAGACATAAACACGTCCAGCGGGTCCAGCGTAGTCGAATCGTACCGTAGAATGTCTGTAAATCTCACTGGCGTTTTTTCGGTTACCTGAACAATGCCCCCACATAGCGGTTTTACTGGAATACCTGCCTTAAGGAGCACGCCGTCGATCGTGATGCTACAAATGGTGAGTATGCCGTTGAAACCTTTTTGAATTGAGACGCCTTGGAAACTCTCACCACCTTCGATAATGCGCACATATGGCCCAACATTGAGTCCAGCTGCATACACGCGCTTAAATATTTCCAAAGCTCGTTCTAAATCATGTTCAGCAACGACTGCCGTGTTGAAAGCTATGGTGCCGGCACCCGACCGTGGATTGAAAGTTGTGCCATATATAACCTCACCAATTTTTGACGACATGAACTTGAGAGTCATTCAATGCACCTCTTGGACTAACGGGTTAAAGTCGCTCAAAAAGGCCCTCGACTGCATATTTTCCATCATTACGGGCTATGGGCGTATACCTTTTAATTTCTTCAATCGAGAAACCAACTTGCTTTGTTATGTAGCGATGCCACACATCCGGCCAAGTGACGAAATAAGCGGCCTTTGATTTGCCAGACCCCATTCTCAGTTCGACGGCGAGATACCCAGTTCTGCCAGATCTCTGTATGAAATCCTGCATTTTGGTTGCCTGATGCTCACCTCGCCTGTTGACTGAAAAGTGCTGCGAGAAATATAAAGCAGCAGCGCCTTTGGCAGCTGAGATGCTTTTACATTCAATGCCGAGATACAGTCGGCGATCTGACGAATCTACCAAGACATCAAGCATCTGTTCCGAAAACTGATGTTGTTTCATTCTGTATGCGATCGCATCGAGGGCATTTTCGCTGAAATAATCGTTAAGTGATCTAACGAGCTCTCTTTCAAAATTGCTCATTAGCCGGATTTTCATCCTACTACTATAAAGGATGTCCGCTGGATAACTAACGAGCAAACGTAGAGCAAAATGGTGCTTGTCTTCAACTCTGAGCGTCCCTTACGCTATGAAAAATTTGGTGTGGTGACGTTTTAAAAAGCCTTCTGCTTCAAGTTTTTGAAGATTGCTCGAAATTAATTGAGGATCTACGTTAAGCCGTCGTATTAAATCAGCTTCAGTGATACCAGAATGAGCAATTATCAAAGAGATTATCTTGCCCCGCAATTGCCTATTGGAGCCTTCAAAAGGCACCTGTTTCTTATATTGGGCGCTATTTCGGCTTGGATTTTTGTGCTGCTTCTTCAACATCGCACCATAATCCATGAGCGCGTAATACCATTTACGGGGGTTTGACCGATCAAGTGTGCACTCGACTAGCGGATAGAGTTTATCGTCTTCTACGCCTTTTTCATCGGCGTAAAAGGCGTGGATGAACACTGTTCTTATATTTGTCTCGATAAAAACTGACGGTATGTCGAATGCAAAAGTTCGTATCGCACATGCAGTAGCGTGTCCTACACCCGGCAAACCTACAAGGGCCGAGTAGTCGGAAGGCAGCTTTCCTACAAATTGTGCTTCAACGGTTTGAGCTATTCGTTTGAGCGCGATTGCTCGCTTATTGTATCCTAAACCGTGCCAAACCTCGAGCACATTTTTTAGCGGAGCGTGCGAAAGCGCTGAAAAACTCGGAAAGTTGTTTAAAAACAACTGATACTTGACAAGTGCCCGCTCTACTTGGGTTTGCTGCAACATAAGCTCGGAGACGAGAATTTTGTACGGATCGCGAGTCTTTCTCCATGGAAGAACTCGACCTTCGCTTCGGTAATGTTTATAAATCCGTTCTTGAAAACTTGTGATCTGTTCAGAACTTAAATCGCAAATTGTTCGCCGACTTTTTCCGTTATGTTTGATAATATCAGCTCCAGCTGCTGACATAGAAGCGAGGACCGTTACTTTCGTCGTTCTGTCTATGGGCTTCTTAAGCGAATTCGCAAGGCTGCGATGTTTAATGGTTTAAGGATAAACCCCCTCCATCTTATAGTCTGAGACACTTGTTCTGTAGCGCTCTCGGTACAAACCCGACAGGGCTTTTTCACTCAAGAAAAAGAGACAGTTAACGCTTCTAATAAACGTTATTGTAGTTTATTATCTGATTGACATATCAACGCAGTCAAGCTAAGGCAAGTGCGCTTATTTTGGACAAAAATGGAAGGCATCACACGGAGTGTTGGTCGATGTGACCGCAACTGCTTCAATCGACTTTTGCCTGTGCTAAAAAAATCGAGACATTAATGCTCTCAAGACGCTGGTTCAGTCGAATTTCAAGACGAATTCACATTTTTTGCTCGTTTTTTGCTATTCTTTATTGCAACAAAAAACTGCGACTGACAAGACAGTAGTCCACAAGCCGTCGGCGCCAACAACCGCAGTTATAGCAACGTTAAACGTTTCCTTCGGCTTAGAGTCGGTCCCTGTCTCGTACATACTCGACGCCAATCTCTCAGCGTAGGCGCCTGAGCTCTCTGTCGGCTCGCCAAATGCGTGGTGCTCCGAAATATAGCCAGACTCATTAGGATTCGTAGGAATTGCGCAACCTAATGACGCTGAGATTCTCCGATTCGGTTCATTAGACGCCAGTCTCGACATCACGCAGAATACTATCTCTCCGGGAAGCAGTTGATTGAGTCCAGTATCCTTCGCGATAATTTCACAATTTGGCGGCAATATTGAACTTACAGTGACAAGATTAAATTTCTCTATACCTGCATCTCTCAAAGCTTTTTCAAAACTCTCTAGGTGTTCCCGGTGGGTTCCAACACCGGTCACAAAAAAGACCTTTTTTGGCAATAACCTCATCTTGACTATCATGCCCCCTTAAATCGTATATACAGCAAAACATATCATACTGTAAGTGTTTTTAACCTTTATGCAAAGAATGGTGCTCGAAGTAGTGACTTTGATTGTTTCTGTTGCCTTTTTCATAGCATTACTGCTCTCCGTTCATTTATTTAACGCTGGATCGCTCGGATATATACTTGGGATCCTTTTATTTGTGATAATTGCCAGTATCGCCGGGATCAAAATTGCCGCCTATGAATAACAAAGCAACCGGCTATAGAACGAGTTGAGGCGATTACTGCCGATCTGTCCTAGATAGTAGGGCCTAGTATGAAAACAAGAATAGAACGCATCCAAATAGACACCTTAGGCGGCGTCCAAATAATAGACATTACAAACCAGGTCCAAGAACTTCTTACAAAGAGCGACTTAAAAGAGGGCTTGGTGACGGTTTTTGTTCCCGGTTCAACTGCAACTGTAACAACGATAGAATACGAGCCAGGCCTCATCGCAGATATGGAAAAGGCGCTTGATCGCATAGCACCAAAAAACGGCCATTATGAGCACGACCAACGATGGCATGACGGTAACGGACATTCGCATGTTAGAGCAGCGTTTTTGAAACCAAGCGTCGCAATTCCATTCTCAAACAAAACATTAATGCTTGGTACATGGCAACAGCTTGTGTTCATTGAGCTCGACGTCAGGGCTCGCAACAGGACTATAGTTGTCCACCTTATGGGCGATTGAGCACGCTTAAATCGAATATTAACTGAGCGGCACGTTCGATAGCTTCTGCCACGATGAACGCTTCTTCGAGGTTGGTCCCGACAGCAATCAACCCATGATTCTGTAGAAGAACCCCTTTACAACCCAAGATCCCGCGTGATACTGCTTCACCTAAGTCGGAAGTACCTGGTTCTTCGTAAGGAATCAACGGCACACGACCTAAGAGGTGTTTTCCCTCAACATC
>PMYA01000175.1:0-6066 GCA_003170935.1 Methanobacteriota archaeon | reverse complement strand
AGATGTTCCCCCATCATTGTCACCACAGACACATCATCTGGTCGAATTCGATAGCGAGGAACCTTTGTTGGAGATATGAACACGACTTGTTCAGCCCGTACGCTTATGTTGCCGCTTAATGATGATGTAAGACCGCGCTCATATGATAAAGCCATATATTCCGTGATTTCCTTTTTCAATAATAGCGCCCGCGTTTCTATCGTTGCCAATAAAGAGCCTCCGGTTTAGCTTTCGCGCTTTCAGACTCGCTTCAGAAGTCTGATGACTACACTAAATGAACGATCCTAAGCAGTTCGACGGTGATAATGATTAACGTTCCAAGTCCAACCATCTTGGCAACCGACATTATATAGTTCTGTTTCGAAATGTGACCTGAATACACGCCCAAGGCAACTAAGGTGATCAAGCTTAAAAAGACGGAAACGAACGCCGAACCTACCCCCAATATCCACGGCGCTAACGGGACAAGGCTTGCCAGAAAGCTGGCGCCGCCGTGAGTTAAGGCATCCTTTACGATTCTTTTTTTACTTTGAGATTCGACGTACGTGTTATTTAGCTTCCTCAGAAGGGATTTCTCGGTCTTAACGAGCTTTCCATGCTCAATCGTACTCTCCGCCAAATACGACCCCAAGCCGTTGGTTAACGCCAGCGCAATCGCGCCTCCAAACCCGGCACTAACGACAATTGAGTTAGAAGCGCTTACTACTGAAACGCCTAAAATTATTCCAAGCGTGGCAAGAAGCCCGTCAATAGATCCAAGGATTACATAACGCCCTTCCTCAATATTAAAGCTCATGGACGTAATATTATTGAAAAAACTTCTGTGCTGAGGTTAAAAACTAAATTTCCGGCTGGAATTCATCCGCGATCGTGAAGCGTTTCTTCCTCTTCGACGAGTTTTTTCCCAGCGATGATCTCGTCGACGCTATGAACAACTCCACCCAGATTCTCAATAGTCTGTTGTACCAAATCGTAATTAACGTTGGGACCCTCAACAGTTATTTTTACGTTTTCAGTTTGCTGATCGACTTCATAGAGGCTCAAATTGACGCCGTCGACGTCTTGCAGATCCCCTATCGCGCTAGCCACCTCGACGTTTGTAGGCTCATGAGGTTTCAGTACGTCGAGCACTAATCGCTTAATTTGAGACATTTCTCAACCGATCACCGTTGTAAATAAACAGACTTATTCTTTATAATGCTATTTATGATTCAGAATTAGCGCATTTAACGAATCGCGCCACTTTAAGAGATTATAGCCTCGACATTGTAACAGAATAATCCGATCTTCTTGCATAAATGTAACGTTGAGTGTACTGTTCACAATCGATACTGCTTTAATATCGCTGTTTTGTATGAGATATGCACCGGACGAAAAATAAGGCTTTACATATAAGCACTTCTGATACAGCCTCATTGCCGCTGGTCTCTTAAAGGTGGTCAGCAAACGATTTGATTCCACATCTTTAAGATTAAGCAGCATTGCGGTCATTGTTGCCAAGACAGGATGACGCTTAGCGACCTTCTTTACGTTCCTCTTGCTAAAAACCGAGCCGATATAACGCTTGCGTACAATAGCTCGAGCTTGCGAGAGGAGCGATGCTGCCGTGAAGCTAACTAAGAGCACAGTAAATATGACTGTTATAATGAAGACGTAGAGCAGCCCCGGAAATAATTGCACCATGTGGGGTATTTACCCTCCAGACAAGTTTGTTCGAATAGTTCGTCACAACAATGCGAACATATTTCGTCCTACTGATTTGAATGTAGCTAAAGCTAGGTCTTTGCAGAGCTGTCCCGCTAACTATCAAGATTCGACAGTCTTCATTTCTCCAGCTTGCGTCTCTCGCGGTTAACCTTTTCTATTTACTGACACATCAACCGTATATGCTCGAATTGCGGCGCAACATGGCGCATCTATTGCTTGGCTCGTTTTTTGCTTTTTTAGTAGTGACCCTACCGCACGAACTCGTCATCGCCTGTAACGGGTTGCTCATCAGCGCGCTATTAATTTCTTCTTTTCTGTATCAGAAACACAAAATTGCTTTATTAACATGGCTATTTACGCGCTTTGATCGCCCCGGAAAATTAACCGCGAAGGGTGCCATCATTTTTTTTGTAGGAACCCTAATTGCTGTATTACTGTTCCCCCCTTTGATTGCCGCATTAAGTATCCTTGTGCTTGCTATCAGTGATAGTCTCGCAACGATTGCTGGCCATTATGCAGGAAAACATATAGTTTTCGGAAAGAAGACAATTGAGGGCACTTTAGTCTTCTTTGCTTGCACTTTAGTTATACTTGTTTTTTTTAGTGTTGCACCAATAAAAGCGCTACTAATTGCTCTGATTGTGTCTGCTACAGAACTTGTTACGCCAACATACCTCGATGATAACCTCACCATCCCATTCGCAACCGGTCTGCTTCTCAGTCTGCCGATCTTCGTCTGAAAAGCATCATTGAGAAAGAAATTCAGATGTATACACGCCAGTCTGCTTCTAAAGCCAAGCTACCAATGAAACGACAACGTCAGCGTCATAATGAAAACTGGTTTATCGCTTAAGAAAACGTTTCTGGCTCACCAGAGGAGGGCTTCTCAAACTGTTCGGGGAACATCTTTTTCAGCGCTGCCAAAACGCGAAACATCTTGACATCTATGGCGTCCTCTGGATTATCAAGAAAAAGCCCTAGCGAGACTGCGTAAGCAATATCGTCAATTAAATTCACCGCGATATTTAAACGACCCTTGTTAGAGAGCTCAGACAGTATTAGTGAGATGTCGAACGCGCGATCCATAATATAGTCAGCACCGACTCTGTTGACTCTTTTAGCGACGTCGTCCATTTGTGAGCCCAAAATAGCTTTTGGATCCTCTACCGCCGGAATATCCAAATTCTTGTATACGAGATCGCTTTGGTTCCGGACTAGAAGATAAAGGTGCTCACAATACGTGCCCGAGCCTGAGCGATTTGAACAGTCTTCGCCACAAAGAACCTCGCAATGGGGAAGCATGCCTCGTGCCCGATATGCATCCATTTGATGTTTGGCACACATAAACATAGCAATCGTAATTTATGTAATAACTAATATAAATTTGAAATCCTGATGATTTGACAGTCGCGAAGCACTGTGTTATCTGCTCTGGCGTCATCATAAAGCGGTAAGATCCTTAGAAAGCTTCACGCATCTACAAGCTACTACCCGCAGCTCGTGGCCGACGGCGATCCCGCTTAGATTGATTCGCCTTCAAATAGAAGTCCGCGCAGTATTTTCGGTGTTGCAAGAAAGCGTTAAATAGGTGTTTTGCGTGTAGCGAACTGAAAAAAGGTTTCTTGTGGCAGAAGTTCAAGTAGCTTTCTCCTTCTAACGTTTCTAAAAAAACATTTTGCCCGAAGAGCGATATCACATGAAAAACGAAGCAGAATGGGCAATCAAAATTGAAGGACTCGCCAAGGAATACGGCAACATTAAAGCTGTCGATCATATATCTTTTAAAATACCGTTTGGAGTAATATTTGCTTTTCTGGGGCCCAATGGAGCTGGGAAGACCACAACCGTCGAGATATTGGAATGCCTCCGAAAACCGTCGGCCGGAACCGCTTACGTCTTGGGACTGGATATTACAAAAGACCAGAATGAGATTAGAAAGAGAATCGGCGTCCTGCCACAGGAATTTAATACGTTTGACCGCCTGACCGTTCGTGAAAACTTGAAGTACTATGCAACGATGTACGACAATCCTCGGGACATAGACGAGTTGATCTCATCGGTGGATTTAATGGACAAGGTAAACACGATGTACAAGAACCTTTCAGGCGGCTTGAAACAACGACTAGGCGTAGCAATCGCCCTTGTGAACGACCCTCAAGTCGTTTTTTTGGACGAACCAACCGAAGGGCTTGACCCCAAAGCGCGGAGAGATGTGTGGGGGGTAATAAAAAAATTGCGCGACGAGGGAAAAACGGTGTTCTTAACCACCCACTATATGGAGGAGGCAGAGACCCTTGCAGATGTCGTAGCGATCATTCTCGACGGCAAGATCAGGGCCATGGACACGACCACAAACCTGATCAAGAACCACGGCTGCTTGGCAAAGCTCGTAATACACGGTGGCAACACGGGCGCATTTGAAGCTTTGAGCGTTCAGTGGGCAGGGACAGAACTGAACAACAGTGACGTCATCGTGCCGCTGCGTGACAAAAGAGATCTAGCCAAAATCGTTGAGCTACTCGATCAGAGGCAAATCGCCTTTGATGAGCTCGAGATGAAAAAGCCTTCTCTTGAAGACGTTTTCCTCGATCTCACCGCGACAGATCGGGAGGGGGTTTCTTGAAACTATCCCGAATTTACATCGATTTCATCAGCAGCTTGAAAATCTTTTTTAGAGGACGTAGCTCGTTTTTCTGGGTGCTCGCCTTCCCTATAATCCTTATGCTCATCTTTGGAGCGATATTTAGCGGAGGCAATGTCCAATATGAGCTTGCAGTTCAAAACAAAGACGGTTCTGATATTTCTGCCTCTTTTATTAACGCGGTAAACTCAACAAACGCATTCAAAGTCCATATGGTCAATGCAAGCGAGAACGCTGACACGTACATAAAATCAAATAGGATAAGCGGTATGCTCATCGTTCCTGAAGGGTTTGGGAATGACGTCCAGCGCAACTTAGCCCTTGGAGCTTCACGACCTTCCACAGGTGTGCAGGTCAATCCCACGACGACAAGTACAACGAATGCTATCGCGCTCAACGCCACTAGCCTTAACGCACAGGCCTCTCAAGCCCAGAGCAACAATACTAACGTTACGCCAGCCGCGGTGATATTGAAAGTCGACCAATCATCAACAAGCGCCCCAGTGATAAGTGGAGTCCTGAGCAGCATAGCGAATGGTTTTAATTCGCAACTTACTGGATCTACGCAAATCGTCGGCGTTGAGAACCAACAGGTTCTTTCATCGCAGTTCAAATATATCGATTTCTTTGTTCCGGGGATCATAGGTTTGACGGTCCTCACGACCGGTGTGCTTGGCACCGTTGGAACGAACACTCAGTATCGCAACAACGGGATCCTGAGGAAACTCGCGACGACACCTCTCGGAAAGTCTGAGTGGATCATATCTAAGATGTTGTATCAAACTGTCGTTATACTCATTTCAGCATTCTTAATTATCATCGTAGCAAAGCTCGTGTATAATGTGACAGCAGTGCCCAATGTAGTTACCCTACTGCTCCTTTTTGTTGGCACTATATGCTTTACTGGAATTGGAATGATCATCGCGCGTTTTGTAAAGGACGAGGACGCGGCAAATGCGGCCGCAAGCGCGGTGACTTTTCCAATGCTGTTCCTTGCCGGCACGTTCATCCCTCTCGAGACGATGCCCGATTATCTCCAGACAGTTGCCAAGTTTCTTCCGCTTACTTATTTGAACTACGGTCTCAGAGATGCAATGATCCTTGGAGACACAGCGAGTGCATTGTATAACATGATGATAGTACTAATAGCAGGTGTCATCTTCTTTGTAATCGGCTCTATTATAACCGATTGGCGCGAGGGTGGTTAACCACCACTCTTAAAAAAACCCTACAGAAGTTAACGGGCAGAATTGGCTACGAGAACATCATCCTTGAGTCCTATTTTTATGCGCAGAAGTGTTGAGCAAGCCGGAGTACAAATTGCTGCGACACAAACTGAACAACTAACTATGTGGTTGTTACTTACCAAGACCAGGATCGGGCATTCTCCGCTCGATGGCTAAAGCAGACGGATTCGTTATCATTCCTGAAAACGTCGAAGGGTACGATGAGGACCAGCAGGTAGAAGTTGTTCTGTTTGACTGACCATCGGGTGCTTATGGATGCACGAAAAGAGTTTAGAGAGCTTAAAGCTTTATGGTCAGACGTGAGAGTGAAACTATGAACATCGTTATAGGCTACGAAAGTTATCACGGCAATACGCGGACTATGGCGTATGCAATAGAGCGCGGGGCGCGAGAGGCCGGAGCAGAGACGGTTATTAGGAATATCAGACAAATCAAGCCATCTGAGGTCAAAAAAGCGGACGTCGTTGTCAT
>PMYA01000084.1 GCA_003170935.1 Methanobacteriota archaeon | reverse complement strand
GTTATTTTTGTTGCGACAGTGATAACGCCGCGCTGTATTTATTAGTAATATGACAAACAGATAATTACAACGAGTTTATCATAAAAATCTAGGCAGGGTATCAAACCCCAGGTATAACGACCGTAACAAACACACATTTCTTGCAAGACGTACAAACACCAGCGACTAATTGCAGCACTGCAAACTCCAATATCTAGTAATTATGGTTCGAGATTGTAACGACATTATTGGCTTATGAAACTAACTATTATAGCACCGTTTCCCGAACTCAAAGATGGGATCCCAAGAGTTGCTGAGGAACTGCTTAAAAGAATAGCCCTTTCAAATCAAATAGACGCTATTTCGGTAGTAGCTCGCCGAGGCATGGATTTTATCAGTCCGTCCCTTCTAGCGAGTCAAAAAGTCTCACTTTTTACTATAGCACGTTTCCTAACGCCTCAGACTATGGTGAAACTAATTAAGCTGTACAAGGAAAGTGATGTGGTTCTATTTCTAGCTCCGCCTTGGGACGTGCTTGATCCGTTAGAGGCCCTTTATTTTTTTCTTCTTCTCATCAAATACGGTTTTTTGCCACGATCAAAATGGGTTCAACTAGTTCACGATTTTATCCCTTACATTTTTGTAGAGGACGGAACCCAAGGCAGGCGGACGATTAAACTCCTCAACACCTTTCAAAAGCACTTCAGCAACGTCCCAGAACGATATATTGCAGTCTCTCAATCGACGAAGAAGGACGCGATACGTTTCTGGGGTTTACAAGCGGATCGAGTAACAGTGATTTACAACGGCCCTTTCGTTGCTCCAAAAGCTCCCAGAGAAGATTTTGGAAGCAAGCAGATCTTAATCGTATCAGATATCTCTCCGCGGAAAAACCATATCCGGCTGATACGAGCGTTTGAACGCGCTCAAGACCTGTCTCAAAGCCGTTTGGAGTTGGTCGTAGCTGGCCAAACGAGAACGGTCATTCCTGAACTTGAACATATGCTCCGAGATGTTTCTAGGCGACGCGAAAATGTTCGAATCACAATGATGGGCTATGTGTCCGACTCTGAGGTTTTGTCCCTCTACGCCAAAGCTGATCTCTTTGTTTACCCCTCGCTCTACGAAGGGTTTGGCCTTCCTGTACTCGAAGCAATGGCGTGCGGGTGTCCCGTAATAACCTCGAATGTCTCCTCATTGCCCGAAGTGGTTGGAGACGCGGCCCTTCTCGTCGATCCCTATAACGTTGAAGCACTTGCGCAGGCGATGCTCACCGTGCTCGAGGATGACGAATTAAAAAAAGAGATGAGCAAGAGAGGCATAGCACAAGCGCAGAAGTTTTCGTGGGACAAAGCAGCTGCGGAATTCTTAGCGGTTTGCACCGATGTGGCGAATAAAGAAGGTATCCCGCGACTTGAAGGGAGGGTCAGTCCGCCCTCAACACCCGTTAAGTAAAGAACGACTAAAGACTCGGAGCTAGAGCAGGCGCAAAAAATGGTTAGTTTTGTTAGATTTCGACGCCACAAGCTTTGAAAGCGTCAGTTAGAACAGAGACAATGCGCTCTCCTGCGTCGCCATTACCGAATGGATTGCTCCACTTGTGTGGGGTTTGTAGCATAGCTTTTGCCCCACTTAATATCTGATCAGACTTAGTTCCGACGAGCAAGTTTGAGTGCACGGCTATAGTCTCAGGTCTTTCCGTGTTATCTCTCACAGTGATACATGGCACCCCTAGAATGCACGCCTCTTCCTGCACACCTCCTGAATCAGTTATAACAAGCTCTGCATTTGCCTCGAGAAGGAGGAACTCGAGAAATCCAATTGGAGAAATCGGTGTGATTCCATCTAAAGCAAGATCGAACTCGACAACACGCTTCCTAGTTCGAGGATGCATAGGGAATATTATCGGAACGTCAAACTCATAATGCAGCTCTGTTAGTCCTTTCAAGATGCCATTCAAGCGCGCTTTGTTGTCAACATTCTCTCTTCGGTGAGTCGTTGTCAAAAAATAGTTGTTTTTTTCAATACTGAGCTCACTGAGAACGCTCTCTCTTTTTTGTGCTAGTTGTAGGTTCTGGTGAACGGCATCAACTATTGTGTTACCTGTTATGGATATCTTGTTTGCTGGGACTCCTTCTGCTAACAGATTTCCCTTTGCTTTTACAGTTGGGGCAAACAGGAAATCTGAGACGTGGTCTGTGAGGATACGGTTAATTTCTTCTGGCATAAACCTATCAAAACTTCTCAAACCGGCTTCTACATGTCCTACTTCAATTTGTAGCTTCGTTGCTGCATATGCCCCTGCAAAAACAGAGTTTGTATCCCCTTCTACGAGTACGATGTCTGGCTGTTCGTTCATCAAGACGTTTTCGACGCCGACGAGTATCTTGCCAATCTGTTCAGCGTCTGTACCTGATCCCACCCCAAGCGAGTAGTCTGGATCACTAAGGTTGAGCTCCTCAAAAAAAACCTTGTCCATTTCGTACGAATAATGCTGCCCCGTGTGAATTGTTAAGCCTGTTATTCCCTGCTTTTCGCATTCACGGATTATTGGGGCCATCTTGATTATCTCAGGCCTGGTTCCAACTATAAATGCAAACATGTTTCCCCTCTTCAAATACAGACAATGTCTATTCCAGGGTACCTTCTATGAATCTCTTCGGCCATATCTATGAAATAGCGCGCTGTGTTAGGGAAGGAGTCCAATAAGATAAGATCGACCCCTGAATCCTCAATGTTGAACTCTTCAAACTCCCCGTGATAGACCTCTATACGAGTGTTATCTGTGGTGGCGATGCAGTACAAATTAGGGGCTCTGCTGGGCGCTCTGTTTTTTGTTGAGGTCCGACGCAACATCCGGATCCCAAGTATCTCTCTATTCGCTTGCAAGTTGAGATATGCGTTCTCAACTGCGGGCAGCCAAGCGTCGTTCAAGACAACTTTTTGAGCACCCATCAGCACGCTCATAAGGCCGAGAGTTCCAGGTCCAGCGAGTGCATCAAGCACAACCCGCCCTGCTATAGGAAGTGCTCCAAGTTTTGCCATTTTTGCCATGTTGTTGTGCTCAATGTGAATCTTCGACTGACTTTTGTGTACCAGTATCTGCCCGTAAGCAGAGGTGACTAGATCAGCTCTCACATCGCAGCCAGCTAACACGCGACAGGTGTTCGGAGCAGCGTGATGATCCTCTAGACCAAAGACCTTCTTCATATCTCCGTAGATAACCCCTTTGACTTCAGGTACTTGTTTAAGAATTAGATCGCTTGCGTCAGCGACAATTCGCTGCTTGGTTAATAGAAGCAGGTTCTGGTAACCTACGTGGGGAGGAGCGTACGTGGGGACGCCTGGTGACAATAGTGGCGTGCCCATCTGTTGAAGGGTGAGCGCAGGTCGGCTCTCTTGTCCGCCTGATAGTGAGAGTATATGCGCCATAACCGCATCCAGGGGCCTTCTTCCGCAGTTTTTACACTTCAAATCATCGAAGCCTGTGTCGGGCAAATTAATTTGGGCCCTCTTGTCCAGCACTAGATCATTGCATGATACACATCTCGCGTACAATGAGGGTGCTGCTTTAATCACAGACTCTGCGGAGTTTACGCATGAACTACTACCGCAACTCGGACAACGCAGGCGCATCGCTCACTTATAGGTTTTTTCGCTATATAACGCTGAAGTAAAAACTTTCATTAGAGCGCTCTATTTCCACCTCGACATTCGAGCCGGGCCAAAATCGGGCTTAATGACCGCTGGTGACCGTATTACGTGTAGAAATAACTGACTCAAGTTCTAAAGGTATTTGTGGATGCGTGCTTTAGAAATCTTGCCAAACTTTGTATTGGCTAAGCGTGCATTCCACAGTTTGCGGTGAAAGAGTGGACCGGTCGGGAATTGAACCCGAGGCCTCTACCATGCCAAGGTAGCGATCTACCCCTGATCTACCGGCCCGTCGATGCTCTTTTTGCCTGCGGAAGGCAAATTAAATAAAGGCAACAGCTCTTTAGGCTAAAGACATATAAGTATTGCTTCGAATGTAAGTTGCGCCGTGCTTCTTGCTGGGCTTAGAATCAGCAGACAAGAATTGTTATATATCTCGCTCGCCTATAGGCATTGCGTTATCAAGGAAGGGGCCCGTAGCTTAGCCAGGTTTGATTCCGTCTTTGTCAATTCAAGACGGAGAATATGCGCACGGCTGATAACCGTGAGGCCAGGCGTTCAAATCGCCTCGGGCCCATCATTTTCAGTAAACGACGATTCTAGCTTATAAGCTAAGCCTTCACAAATTGCAACGATGCGTTGACCGTCAGTCCGTACGACAATCTTGTAGAGGGCGGTGGTTTTGCCTGAACTCTCTTCACTAGCTTCTGCAATGAGCCGCATGCCAATTGTGACCGGTCTGCGGTACGTTATATGGAAAGAAAGAGCGACTGCTGTTTGATTGTATGAATTACAAGCTGCCGCAAATGCCACGTCTGCGAGGGAATAAATGAATCCCCCGTGCGCAACTTCGTTGAAATTTAACATACGCTCAGCAACTGTTACCTCAGCTTTTGCATACCCTCTTTCGATCTTTGTTATTCGAACTCCCAAGAAGCTCGCGTAGCTGTCGCTTTTTAGCTTTGCTAAGACGCGAGCAAGTTCATTGTTCTTATCTTCTGATGTGAGACCCATCAAGAATCAACCCCATATCAACTATGTGCCGCCGTGCCCTTTTTGCTGTGTAGTCAACTGATCGCGGCGACAACTTTTCCGTTAACGTGTGAAACTCACAAGACTTCAAGTCAAATGCGAGCCTAGCTTGAAGACTTTAATTGACGCTGTTACTTTGTCTGAGTCGGCATAATTGTCGTAAACGCTTCGTCGATCTTAGCGGCCATTATGAAATCGTTTTCAGACAAACCACCTATGTTGTGGGTAGTAAGGCAGATCTTTACGTAGTTGTAAGAGACGAAGATGTCTGGATGGTGTCCTTCCTCTTCTGCCAGTTCTGCCACTTTGTTAATAAAGCGCATTGATTCAACGAAGTCCTTGAATCTGAAACTTCGCACGATTTTCTTTAACTCGTTGTCTGGCTTCCATTTAGGAACCATTGGCAGTAGACCCTGAATTGTCTCAAGATCAAAAGGCTGCGTGCCAATCTCGCATGGAACGCAGTGTTTTTCTTTAAGGCTAGAAACGTCATTTGTGTCAGCGTTGCTCATTGTCAAAACCCATTAGTTGTATGCGTCGTAGATTTTAAGTCTGTTGGAGAAAGCAGCGGAGCTTTTTTTAAATACCGCAAAAAAACCTAACTTACAATTTAACGTTTGTGCAAGCGGTTAAGATAGAACAGATTCACTTACCTAAATGCGTAACACGAGCCTCGATTAACACCTCACGATTGATGATGCGGGGGGTGCGATTTGAACGCACGAACTCCTACGAGAATAGGCCCTGAACCTATCGCCTTTGACCTGGCTTGGCAACCCCCGCGTTTTTTGCGGCTCAATATATGAGTTGTCGCGTGATATTTACGTATTTCTACCGGTCACCGAAGGTTAGAGAATAACGTTTTAATATATAAAAGGCCGCCCACATAATCTCGCCATCGTTTTTTAGACCCTTTGAAATGTCCGAACTGAGCAATTAGGACAAGNNCCACCTATGAGTGCAATCTTTCTGAATAACGGCATTGACATCCATACCACGTCTTCGTATGCGTTGAGGTAGAGTAACGCATTTGTGTCTCTTGGGAGCTTGAACTGCCCGTTTTCAGCAAAGGCAATCTGCGTTGTCTCGTATTGCTCGGTAAAGTTGGTACGCAGTCTGCCGTTGTAATCGACCCAGAAATGCACGGGGGACACCTTGACCGTGTGCGGAATCTGCTTCGCTTCAAGCAAGCTTGCTAGCNNTAAGCATAATGAATGTGGTCGTCAACGTACTGTTCGATTGCTGTTGCGTTGTCAGGGAGCGTATTTGCTACGAGCAGCACATCATCCGTTGGCCGAGTTGGCATCTCTAAGAAGCGGTAGACGTTAAGTGGTATTAGTCCAGGGTTGGGGAACAGGATAAACACAACATAAATCGCAGCTATCGCTTTTTTATGATCTACGAGTTGGCTCGCGTTCATGTGTGACTGGAAAATTTGGTAAATATACGTTATTTAGGTTGGACACTACTACTTTATGT
>PMYA01000088.1 GCA_003170935.1 Methanobacteriota archaeon | reverse complement strand
GTCTTATCTCACGGTCTCATTTGTGTATTTGTAATAAAAATGTCGCCTGCCCAAGCATCTACTGGGAAATAACTATGCGAATTTTAGTTTGAAGGCTGTTAAACATTGTAGTAACTAGACTTCTTATAAGTTAAAAAGTGCTCGAGATCTGCTCTAATGTCGGCTATGTCCTTTTGATCTTAGCTTGCGTTGGTATCCTAGTTGTCGCTTCCTTTGATTTACCGAACCTTTTGTTTTAGCCATGCAAAAACTTGAAGCCCGCGATGCGTGCCAAACAGCTCAACTAACTTGTCTTTGATTAGCTCAAAACCATCAACTGTGCTCAAGAAACAGACAAACCAGTATTTTCGATTTTCAAAACGATAGCTGAAAAAGCGGTCCGCATAGATAAGGTCGCTGCAGAAGTATTTGATGAAGCTTCGCCCTGTGCAAATACCGACATCATAGCCTTTGCTCAGTATGATAGACTTAATGTTAGACTCTTCCTGAACATAGTTGAAGTGCTTCACATAAGTACTACAATGGAGCACCACAACGGACTCTGTTGGGATCGCCTTTAAAAATCTGAGCTTGCCTACTGCGGCTACACACATCGCTTCTAAATCAGCATAAACGTCAGAAGGGGTGTAGTAAACGTCACTGAAATCAGCTGATTGATGGATTCGATCTTTTATCGGCTCTAAAACCCCAACAAACATAGGCTTTAAACACTCACGATCGCGCAATGAAATACGAAACTCAGTGATGCTCTCTTTAGCTTCTGCCATTTAATGTATACCAAAGAACATAGCAGCTACTTAAGGATATTAGAAAAAGGAGAAGCGTTCGAGGAATAAATCCGAGTTTCTGCTGTTGATGTCACAGTTGAATGTGCCGTTGACGTCGTTGTCGGAGCGATATCACCAGCCACGAACACGGCTCCGAACACCAAATTTGCGGTCAGCGCGGCTGAAGTCGATTATTTACGCTTGGCCTGTATTATTAACAGATGCTTATTGTTACGAGTAGAAAAAGAAAAAAGTGGAGAAACTTAGACCTCCTCATCAAGTGAGGCAAGATCTCCCATAGGCAATCCAAGTTCCTGCGCTTTTAGCACCCTACGCATGATTTTACCGCTTCGCGTTTTCGGCAGCTTATCCATAAATTCAATCTCCCTTGGAAACGCGTGCGCCGCTAGGTGTTTTTTAACGAACTGCGCTATGTCTTGCTTCAGCTCCTCAGACGGAACCTGCCCTGCTCGAAGGCTCACGAACGCTTTGATAATTTCGCCGCGCAAAGCGTCAGGCTTTCCAATAACGCCGGCTTCTGCTACTGCTGGGTGTTCTACAAGTGCGCTTTCAACCTCAAACGGACCCACACGTTCTCCTGAGGTCTTTATGACGTCATCGACGCGCCCCATAAAAAAGAAGTAACCATCTTCATCACGAAACGCACTATCTCCCGTCTTGAACCATCCGGGAATCTCAAAGTAGCTTTTAAACTTCTCTTCGTTTCTCCATATAGCATGCATCATCGCAGGCCACGCCGGCTTTATGACGAGATTACCGGGCGTGTTAGCCGGGAGCACCTTTCCTGAGTCATCAACAATCGCTGCGGTAATACTTGGGAACGGGCGCCCCATTGAGCCCTCGCGAATCGCCATACATGGATAGTTTGCTATGAGTATCTGGCCAGTTTCAGTCATCCACCAGGTGTCGTGGATGGGCAAGTTAAATGCCTTTAACCCCCAGCGTATGACCTCAGGATTGAGTGGTTCACCGACACTTGTGATATATCGTAGACTGTCGAAATTGAACTTTTTGGCTACGTCGAGGCCTTCTTTCATGAGAAGCCGGAGCGCAGTCGGTGCAGTATACCAGATCGTTACCTCGTACTGATCAATGAGACCGTACCACGTAGCTGAGTCAAACCTGCCGCTATACGAAAGTTGCGACGTTCCATTCAACCACGGACCCCAGCAAGCATATGAGGTGCCCGTAACCCACCCAGGATCTGCAGTGCACCAATAAATATCAGACTCTGTGACGTCTTGCACATATCGCGTCGTGATGTAATGCCCGATCATTGCGTTGTGGACATGCACGACGCCCTTCGCCTTACCTGTCGTTCCTGAAGTGTAGTGCATCATCACGGGGTCTTCGCGGTCCATCCACTCTGTTTGGTGATTCTTTGACGCACCTTTCATCTCCTCTTCAAAGCTAACCGTTCGCTCACCGGATAGTTCAACACCTTCAGACTTCGCGACTATTACGTACTTAAGGTCAGGAAGGCTTTCGACGATCTCATCGACGCTTGATTCCTTCAAGTCAGGTGTGGTGACTAAAACCTTTGCGCCGCTGTCTTCGAGCCGATCCATGACTGCTTCTGCCCGGAATCCGCCAAAAAGTGGCCCCCAAACGGAGCCGTTCTTAACCGTGCCAATCGCTGCAATGTAGAGCTCGGGGTATCGCCCCATATATGTAAAGACACGGTCGCCACGCGAAATGCCGAGGCTTTTTAGCACGTTTGCGAATTTGTTAGAGAGGCGCTTCAAATCTAGAAATGTAAATTTGCGTGCGCCATCAGGGCCGTCAGCGTAGAGTGCTACCTTATTCTTCTTCCATCCTTCAGCATGCCGGTCAATCGCTTCATGTGCGAGGTTTACTCGGCCAGTCTCGTTCCACGTAAACTCCTTTTCGACGTCTTCGAAATGAAATTCAGCGCATGCCTTCTCGTAGTCTGGCATGTTGCCGGGCCAGTGTTTCTCAATGATTTCTCGTTCGCCTACGGTCTTTACAGTCCATCCGTAATCCGCTTGGTTTGTCAATGTATACACCTCTTTTGAAGACCACCTTCAGTTAGCCTTAAAGGGTCTAACAATACAAATATCACTATTAATGATGTCCTAAGCTCGCGCTAGTTTTACTTATATTTTGTGTCTACAGTCTATACGAAAAGGAACCCTCTGGTTCAAGTCAATTGGGTGGGGGCCGAACGGACGGCTTTCCTGTCCAAAAACGTCCTTGAGTGTTTCAACCAGCAAGATATTTATTTTACTGTCGTTGATGTGCGACTTTCTGTAATCGTTGTCGGGAGATTATTCAAGTCATCCAGTTTGAGCGTGCTTGTTGTTATAATAGCGACCAGATCGGCGTTGCCTTTCGCTGTTAAGATCACGTCGACGCTGTACTCTCCGCTAGCCTTAAGCAGGGGGGCGTACACTGTCCACTTGTCGGCCCCAGCTTGTTTCACCAAGACATAGACGTTCTGGTTGTTTAATTTTCCCGAGAATGTCCCGGTAAGATGGGCACTGCCACTGCTTACCGTAGAGGGGACGTTCAGCGATATTGACGCCTTTATATCCTCTGGTCGGGGGGTTGCTTTGCTCGCAGTTGGTGTAGCTGCGGTCTGCACTGAGAACGTCGTTGTTGCATTCGAACCGGCATAATCATAGTCACCTGCAAACTCAGCTGCTATCACGTGCTTGCCAATGGTCAAATCTTGGGTCTGATCCGATGTTAAATTAAGCGTTGCAAATCCCCAAATGGTTCGCGACGTCTCTTTGTAAACGTTGTCAATCGACCAACGTATCTCTTTATTATCCAAACCAGACCCACGCGTTATGTTAAGTTGGCATGAAAACGTCGCGTACTCGCTGCGGTTTACTATGGCCGGAGCGGCCACTTTAAGCGTGCTGGTGGCGGCAGCGGAGACTGTGGGATCTTGTTTCGCTTGATCTAAACACCCTACGGTAATAGTTACAATCAAAATCAAAGCTGCGATGGCAAAAAGCTTGCGCATTACAATTATATTCTTATTTTCACG
>PMYA01000168.1:950-4503 GCA_003170935.1 Methanobacteriota archaeon | reverse complement strand
GTTTAAAGAGTTATAGTGTGTTGCTTGATACTATGGACGAAATCGATTTAGCAGCAGAGAAACCCTTGCAGTTTAAGAAAATAAACGAGGTTTCAATGAGTATAGGAACGGCAATAATAAGCGTGCGAAGCACAGACGAATCTCTCGACAAAGTGAAGGATACCGCCTTCGAAATCTTGGGTAAGGTACAAGGAAAAAGTTCCGTCGAACATAACTACTAAGCAAAACAGCTTCCTTTTACACATTCGATCTTTTTGCTGTGAGAGACTTAAAAAAACTTGACGCTAACAGATCCAAAGATAAAAGTAGAGCTTCAAAAGACGCTGAACGCAGTCACTGAGCTATGTGCTTTGCTAGAAAGGACATTAGACAGATCTCTGACCGAACCCTATATCGACGCAAATCAGTTCATCAAAAAGTACAATCATTTTCGCAATGACTTGTTTTTGCTGCAGCCAGATGATGACATAGAGGAATTGCTGACTGAGATGCCGACGTACGTATACACTGGCAACGATACAACCGATGTATTACACGTCAAAGAACTTCTAGTTGAGGTATACCTCAAAAACTCGCAGCTTATGGCCTATCTTCAAAATTTGCTTGAATTTGGCTGATTGCTGTCTAAAACGACTGGTTTTTGGATTTACGCCGGGGTTGGGATTTGAACCCAAGCGATGCGTCCTCTATAAAAGCCCCGCAGGCTTTTCTATGCAAGGCATCAACAGGTCTCGAGCCTGCCGCGTTGGGACTCGTTACCGATTAGTCCGCTCTGCCACCCCGGCATACACATTAACGTGCGTGCTTCTTATAGCAAAACTCCTATAAAGATTATTTGATGCCAAAAGAACACCTCTGTGTCACCGTAGAGCTGAAAGAACAGAAACGAGAAGTGAATTTGCCTTTGGGCTCCGACTACGAGCGATTGCTAAACGAACTTAAATTGAATCCTGAAGAGGTTCTAGTTTTTGTAGATAATGCTGCAGTTCCCTTCGACGCTCCTGTACAGTCAGGTATTGTTCGTGTTATAAAAGTCGTTTCCGGCGGCTAATCAAGGATATCTGTTTCATACTGCATCTTAGCTCTCTTCGTGCAGTATCTTGTCTAACTTTACTGATTCATCAGATTGCGAGAAAAAAGGTAAAGCAGCGACTGCACCAATAATGCCACGTCCCTCTAGGCAAACTTCTACCCCAGCAGCGTTAGCTGCCTCAGTAGCCGCAGAAATAGAAACCTCGCCTGAGCGGGTCGCGTTGCCGAAATCTAAAAGGTGTTCTGCACTAAATGATTTCAAGACAGCCATCCCCGTCTTATCTGATAACGAAAGCTCCTCCAAGAGTTTTTTAAATTTCTTAATGGGTTTTTTGTCATCTAAACCTGCAAACTCGACGACAGTTGCTACGCAGTTTTTCGTTTTTGCCTTGACGGGGTAAAGCTGCACAATAGCGTGAGAGACGTAGCGAAGAGATTCGCAGTCTACCATTGCAGCTATGTTGTTAACTAGTGACCACGTTGCACCTTCTTCTTTGGTGTCAGTGTCATCGACCCCTATGATGATGCGAGACCTTCTTGGCAATGTGAGCGTCCCGCGACTTAACTTGCTACCCCCTGCTGGCGTGAGATCGTAATCGATGACGTCTTGAGCAAGCGCTCTGCACATTGTGGCGCCCACGCCGCCACCTCCTAAGCCAGCGTACGTCACCTTAATAGTGTCTTTCAACAGTTTTACAGACTCAATGCCGCCAGCAGATACAGACGCTCTGAGTTTAAGATGAGACGTCCCCTCTTTGATGAGATAGCGAGTCGTATTTCCCAAAACACGACTTTTGACGATCAATGGACTCGCTTGAGCGTAATGATACCGGGCCCACGCAGCACCGCCATAGCAGTTCGTTGTTTCTATAAGCTCAATACACCCCGTTCCTGCGATAGCAATGATGTCTTTGTAAGGCACAATCCAGGGTAGATGTCTGAACTCAGAAGTGTCCATCAGTCGTAACCTCAACCCTTCTTTGCGCGGATACGATTTATAGCTGTAATAACTGAGTCCGCAACCACGATACTCGCTCTTCGCGCCACCGGGCTCAAACCGCTCCCAAAATCACAATCTGCTGGTTGAATGCCGATAACAAAAATATTACAGTTTATTTCCGATTGGAGGTATTCGCCAAGCGTTACAAGCGAAGCCTTGTGGGTTGTGACTGAGGATTCTTCAAGGTCGTGGAGCTGAAAGATGCGCGCATCGCCAGGCAAACCCCCGAAATCTGCAGCATCTATGAGCACAATACAAGTTGGTTTAATTCGTTTGACGTTCCCGGTAAAGTTTTCAGGAGCGTTTTGACAGTCAAGCACAATGACCGAAGGATCATCGATAGACGAACTTAACCTATCTACAACAGCAAGTCCTACAGCATCGTCACGTCTTAGTTCATTTCCAATTCCCAAAATAGCTATTTTTGAGCAGGCATATCCCGCAAAGAGGCGATTAACGTTTAATTCGAATTCGTCCATCATGGGCACACCTGATGTTGTCGATCGCAAAACCGCACGACTTCTTCGACCACGAGCTTCGCGTCTCGTTTCTTAAGGTCATAGTCATAGCTAGTAAGAAATGTTTCGATCTTAATACGATCGCTGCTATCTATCTGTCCCCTCAATTCAGCGGTCTTTAACACAAATGGAAAGCTTCGTTCCAAGTAAAAGAGGCTCTTAGCAATCTTGAACAAAGCATTGCTTATATGCCTGTTCACAATTGAAGCGTCTAAGAGTGCGTGTAAGGCATCACGCATATTGACGAGTGGGTCCGATAAAGGCTCGTAAGTGACTGGATTATACCCCACGGCAACTTCATCATCTGCTTCAATAACTCCCTCTTTAAAACACTTATAGATCTTGCCGACTCCAATCATGCCGAAACTGTCGAGTTCAGAGGCGCGCAACGCCCCCATGCTTGATCCACCTACAACGGTCACACCCAACTTTATTGCCTCTATTATTTCTCTGTGTGAAACCGCTGCACGATTAAAAAAAACGCCGTCAATCAATCCGATAATCGTTACGCCCGTTTTAGACGCTTTCGAGATATCCCCTCGTACCGCTGGGGGGCAGCATCTTATCCTTTGATCAACAGAAGCCACTTCGGACCAAGGCACACTCGGGCCTGTAAATATCACGCAGTCACATTTCGCCATTCTTTAAAGCGCGTTCCTTTTCGTTCCCGATCTAAGAAATAAACCTCAAAGCCTGGTATAGTAACTCGAACTGCGGGGACGCCAATGGCTTTTACTGTTATATCAGAGATAATAACGCTGTTTACCACATTTTGCAGGCGATCAAGGACGATTCTAATGTCGCCGTCGATAGATGTAGTAGCCATCGTTTCAAGTTTGTCAAGCTCTATCATCTCGCGCGGTTCTTCTAACCAGTGCTTATTGAGCCTTTTCATCCTTTCATACCCAATCATCCGAGCTACCGATTCCCGATTGGTGTCTTCACGGGCGCCGTGAATCTGCGTTGCTCGCGACTGCGCCACTTCAGTAAGTGCCCTAAGTGC